>VBCP01000099.1 GCA_005888925.1 Betaproteobacteria bacterium
AACCAGCCCGAGGCATAGAGTCCAGGAATTCCGCTCTCGTCCGAGGTCGGCACGCCGGGCACCACCGGCGAACGCGCCGGCGACAGGTTGGCGAGGATCTTGACCGTGCCGGCGCGCGCCTGCGGCAGCGTGACGGCGGCCTGCACCACCATCAGGTCGACCTGGCCGCCCAGCATCGCCTGCATGGCGGGGCCGGCGCCGCGATACGGGATGAACTGCACCGTCGTGCCGGTCGCCTGCTGCATCAGGATGCCGGTGACGCGCGCGGCCGCGTTCTGGTCGACGAACGTGGCCTTGTCGGGGTTCGCCTTCATCCACGCCACCAGGCCCTTGAGATCGTCGGCGGGAAAGCCCCTGCGCGCGATCATGAGCTGCGGGTTGAGGGACAGGAGGCCGATCGGCTGGAAGTCCTTCTGCAGGTCGTAGCTCAGCGGATAAATGATCGAGCCGACGTGCGTGTCCCACTGCCCGATGTCGATGGTGTAGCCGTCGGGCGCCGCGCGCGCGATGCGCCCGACGCCGATCGTGCCGCCGGCGCCGCCGACGTTCTCGATCACCACCGTCTGGCCGAGCGGCACGCGCATGCGATCGGCGATGATGCGCGCCGCGGTGTCGGTCGAGCCGCCGGGCGGGAACGGCACCACGAGGGTGATCGGCCGCGAAGGAAACCCCTGCGCCTGCACCGCAGCGGCGCAAGCGGCCAACGCGATTGCGGCGACGAATTTCATTGCTTCCCTTCGTTACAATGCGAAACGACCGATGCTGATCGATTTCTTCCTCAAGCTCAAGAGCCACAAGCTGCCGGTCTCCATCAAGGAGTACCTGACGCTGCTCGAGGCGATGGGCAAGAACGTGATCGGCCCGTCGGTCGACGACTTCTACTACCTCGCGCGCACCGCGCTGGTGAAGGACGAGGCGAACTACGACAAGTTCGACCGCGCCTTCGGCGAGTTCTGGCAGGGCGTCGAGACGATCCCCGGGATTGAAGCGCAGATCCCGCTCGAGTGGCTGCTGAAGCAGGTCGAGCTCACGCTCTCCGAGGAAGAGAAAAAGCAGATCGCGGCGCTCGGCGGCTGGGAAAAGCTGATGGAGACGCTCAAAGCCAGGCTCGAAGAGCAGAAAGGCCGCCACCAGGGCGGCAACAAGTGGATCGGCACCGGCGGCACCTCGCCGTTCGGCGCCTACGGCTACAACCCCGAGGGCATCCGCATCGGGCAGGAGAAATCGCGCAACCGCAGCGCGGTGAAGGTCTGGGACGCTCGCGAGTATCGCAATCTGGACGACTCGGTCGAGCTCGGCACGCGGAACATCAAAGTGGCGCTACGCCGGCTGAGGAAATTCGCCCGCGAAGGCGTGCCCGACGAGTTCGACCTGCCCGGCACGATCGACAGCACCGCGCGCAAGGCCTACCTCGACATCCACATGCGGCCCGAGCGCCGCAACGCCATCAAGGTGCTGATGCTGATGGACATCGGCGGCACGATGGACGATCACATCAAGCTCGCCGAGGAGCTGTTCTCCGCCGCGAAGACCGAGTTCAAGCACCTGGAGTTCTTCTACTTCCACAACTGCCTGTACGACTTCGTGTGGAAGGACAACCGGCGCCGGCATTCCGAGCGCACGCGCACCTGGGAGCTGCTGCATAAGTACGGGCATGACTACAAAGTGATCTTCGTCGGCGATGCGACGATGAGCCCCTACGAGATCCTGCAGCCGGGCGGCTCGGTCGAATACTTCAACGAGGAGCCGGGCGCGGTGTGGGTGAAGCGCGTCACCGACGTCTATTCGAAGTGCGTCTGGCTCAACCCCGAGCCCGAGGAGATCTGGAGCTACCGCCAGTCGATCGGCATCGTGAAAGAGCTGATGAACGGCCGCATGTATCCCACCACGCTCGAGGGCCTCG
>VBCP01000545.1 GCA_005888925.1 Betaproteobacteria bacterium
ACATCGAGATTGCGACAAAGGCGGGATCTTGGGCGACCGATGTGCGACCCCAAGCCGGTGAAGAGTCCGCGTGGACGATCGAGGGAGCCAAAGTGGTCACAGATGGGGCGTTGACCGTATGTATCGGCGTGTTGCGAGATCCGACAGAGGATGCTTTACGGCATACCGGGGTAACCAGAGGGTCGACCTTGAGCCTCTTCTCCGCCCAGCCGGTCTCTGGGCCAGGAAACCTCCAGGCGTCCGCAGCGTTCTTGAAAGTAATTGTCGCTGACCACGTAGCCCGCCTTGGCGCTAAGAGGATAAAACTTTTCATAGTAGGCCCTGCCTCTTTATCCGTCGCATTGGGCCACCTATGGAACGCATTCCCACCGACACAGCTCTACGAGTTTGTCGCGAGCTCAGCGACGTACGTGCCAACGGCAGTGATCTCGTAGAGGAACCTCGCGTGTCGATTGCAAACGCTCGCGCCAAGCAGCCGACGGGCACGTTTCTGGCTGCGCCATTCAATTCCCGGAGGGCAAACCTATGGCAGACCAGATCAGCATCCTCGGCATCGCCGGTAGTCTCCGCAAGGATTCGTACAACAAGAGTGCAGTGCGAGCGGCGCAACAGCTTTGCCCGGACGGGGCGAAGATCGAAATTTATGACCTCGCCGGCCTGCCGCTCTTCAACCAGGACGAGGAGAAGAATCCGACGCCGAAGGTCACGGACTTCAAGCAGAAGATCCGCGCTGCGCACGACATCCTGATCTCGACTGCCGAATACAACTACGGTATGCCCGGCGTGCTGAAGAACGCGATCGACTGCGCGTCGCGGCCCTACGGCGACAGCGCCTGGAACGGCAAGCCGATCGCTATCATGAGCGCCGCGATGGGCACGGCCGGCGGCCTCCGTGCGCAATACCAGCTGCGCCAGTGCTTCGTGTTCCTCAACCTGGAGGCGGTGGTGCAGCCGGAAGTCGCCATCGCAGCCGCGCATCAGCGCTTCGACGATAAGGGCAACCTGACCGACGAGACGAGCAAAAAAATGATCGCGCAGCTGCTGCAGAACCTGATCTACAAGGTGCGCCTGATGCGCCAGCCGGTGAAAGCCGCGGCCTAGGGCCCGCCCCAGGTTCGCACCCATAGCAGCGCGGCGACGGTCTTCGAGTCGGTGATGCGCCCGTCGCGCACCATGGCGATCGCCTCGTCGAAGGGGATGATCAGCGTCTCGACGAACTCGCCGGCGTCGAGCTGGACGGCGCGTTCTTTCTTTAGCTTTTTGGCGAGGAACAGCTCGATGGCCTCATCGGTGTACGCAATCGCGGTGTGGATCACGCCGAGGCGCGTCCATTCGGCGGCGGTATAGCCGGTCTCTTCCAGGAGCTCGCGCTTCGCGGTGTCGAGGTGCGGCTCGTCCGGCTCGAGCTTGCCCGCGGGCACCTGGCGGATGTATTCGCGCGCACCCTGGCTGCCGTCGGGCAGGCGCACGAGGTCGCGATGCACCTTGAGCAGCTTGCCGTCGAAGACCAGCTCGCCCGAGAGGCAGTGCTCCGTCAGTTCCTTCACTAGAGTCGCGCGACCGCCGCGGCGCACATCGCCATCAGGCTCTGCGGGATGATGCCGAGGACGAGCAGGAAGAGCCCGTTGGCCGAGAGCACCAGGCGCGCCGCCGGCTGCACGCGCACCGGCATGGCCTCCACGGGCTCGTCGAAGTACATCAGCTTGACGACGCGCAGGTAGTAGAACGCGCCCACCAGCGAGAGCAGCACCGCCGCGACCGCGAGCCAGACGTGGTCCGCCGCCACCGCCGCCTGGAACACGGCGAGCTTGGCGTAGAAGCCGGCGGTCGGCGGGATGCCGGCGAGCGAGAACATGATCAGCATCATCAGGAACGCGTACCAGGGATGGCGGCGGTTCAAGCCGCGCAGGTCTTCCAGGTTCTCGCATTCGAAGCCGGCGTGCGAGAGATACAGCAGCATGCCGAAGGCGCCGACCGTCATGATCGCGTAGATGATCATGTAGAAGAGCGAGGCGCTGTAGGCGTCGGTGCGGTTCAGCCAGTTGCCCTGCACCATGCCGGAAAGCAGGCCGAGCAGCATGAAGCCCATGTGCGCGATCGCCGAGTAGGCGAGCATGCGCTTCAAATTGCTCTGCGCGATCGCGGTGATGTTGCCGAGCGCGATCGAGAGGATCGCGAGCAGCGCGAGCATCTGCTGCCAGTCGGGCGCGAGCGCCGGCAGGCCGTTCACCAGCATGCGCACCGCCATGGCGAAGGCGGCGATCTTCGGCCCGGAGGCGATCACCAGCGTCACCGGCGTCGGCGCGCCGTGATAGACGTCGGGGATCCACATGTGGAACGGCACCACGCCGAGCTTGAACGCCAGGCCCGAGACGACGAACACCAGGCCGAACACCAGGAAGCTGCGGTCCGCCGCGCTGCCCGCCTGGCGCGCGACGTGCTGCGCCACCTCGGGCAGGGTCAGGGTGCCGGTAGCGCCGTAGATCATCGACATGCCATAGAGCAGCAAGCCCGAGGACAGCGCACCGAGCACGAAGTACTTCATCGCCGCCTCGGTGCAGATCGCCGAGTCGCGGTGCAGCGCCACCATCGCATACAGGCAGAGCGACATCAGCTCGAGGCCGAGGAACACGGTGAGGAAGCTGTTGGCGCTGATCAGCACCATCATGCCGAGGAGCGAGAAGAGCAGGAGCGTCAGGAACTCCCCGCGCAGCAGGCCGCGCTCGAGGAGGTAGCTCCTCGAGTAGACCAGCGCCACCGACACCGCGAGGTAGCACACCAGCTTCAGCAGGTTGGCGAGCGCATCGGCGACGAACAGGCCGTTGAACAGGTAATACCTGCCCTCGGGCGTCTTGAGCATCACGAAAAGCGTGAGCGCCGCGCACGCGGCGAGCAGCAGCTGCGCGGCGACGAAGGTCGCGCGCCGGCCCTCGTGCTTCACGTACAGGTCCGCGATCATGATCGCGCAGGCGCCGACCAGCAGCAGGATCTCCGGGGCCGCGGGGATGTAATTGATGAGGACGACGCCAGTGGGATTCATGAGGGGTTCATAGCTTGGCCACCGCGATGTGGCGCAGCAGCTCGTTGACCGAGCTGTGCATCACCTCGGTGAAGGGCAGCGGATAGACGCCCATCCACAGCACCGCCGCCGCCAGCAGCCCGAGCACGATGAACTCGCGGGGGTTGAGGTCCTTCAGCTTCGCGACGTGGTCATTGGCGACGCCGCCGAAGATCACGCGCTTGTACATCCACAGCGTGTAGGCCGCGCCGAGCACCAGGGTGGTCGCGGCGGCAAAGGCGAGCCAGAAGCTCGTCTTCATCGCCGCGATGATCACCATGAACTCGCCGACGAAGCCGCTGGTCGCCGGCAGGCCCGCATTCGCCATGGCGAAGAGCATCATGAAGGACGCGAACCTGGGCATGGTGTTGACCACGCCGCCGTAGTCGGAGATGGCGCGCGAGTGCATGCGGTCGTACATCACGCCGACGCAAAGGAACATGGCCGCCGAGACGAAGCCGTGCGAGATCATCTGCACGAGGCCGCCTTCGACGCCGTAGGCGTTGAACACGAAGAAGCCGAGCGTGACGAAGCCCATGTGCGAGATGGAGGAATAGGCGATCAGCCGCTTCATGTCGGTCTGCACCAGCGTGACCAGGCCGATGTAGACGATGGCGATCAGCGACAGCGCCACCATCATCCACGCCAGATGCCGGGAGGCGTCCGGCAGGATCGGCAGCGAGAAGCGGACGAAGCCGTAGGCGCCGAGCTTGAGGAGGATAGCGGCGAGCACCACCGAGCCGCCGGTGGGCGCCTCGGTATGCGCATCGGGCAGCCAGGTGTGCACCGGCCACATCGGCACCTTCACCGCGAAGGCAAAGAGGAAGCCGAAGAACAGGGCAATCTGCACATTGAGGGAGAGCGGCAGCTTGTGCCAGTCGAGGATCTCGAAGCTCGCGCCGGCCTTGTTGTAGAGGTAGAGCATCGCGATCAGCATCAGGAGCGAGCCGGCGAGCGT
>VBCP01000546.1 GCA_005888925.1 Betaproteobacteria bacterium
GATTGGCATGCGAAAGCTGCTGCCAGAAAGGCGGCAGCGTATCGATCGAATAGAACACGCCCGACAGGAAGGTGAGCGGCACGATCACGAAATTCTGGAACGCCGCCACCTGATCGATCTTGTCCGAGACCACGGCGGCGATCAGCCCGAGCGTCCCCAGGAGCGCCGCGCCGAGCACGGCAAAGGCCGCGGCCCACAGCGGCGCTTGCAGGCGCAGCTCGACGAACCAGATCGTTACCGCGAGCACGCCTGCGCCCACCACCAGACCGCGAACGATCGAGGCCACTACGTAGGCGGCGAAGAACTCGGCATAAGAGATGGGGGCGAGCAGCACGAAGACGATGTTGCCGGTGATCTTCGACTGGATGAGGCTCGAGGAGCTGTTGGCGAAGGCATTCTGCAGCACGCTCATCATCACCAGGCCGGGGACCAGGAAGGCGGTGTAGCGCACCCCTTCGTACACCTCGAGCCGGCCTTCGAGGGCCTGGCCGAAGATCACGAGATAGAGGAGCGTCGTGAGCACGGGTGCGGCGACGGTCTGCACGCTCACCTTGAAGAAGCGCAGCAGCTCCTTGTGGCAGAGCGTCGCGAAGCGGTTCATGAACCCCTTCCGGTGAGACGCAGAAAGACCTCTTCGAGGTCGGGCGGCTGGACCTCCATCTCGCGAATCGCCACCCCGGCCTGGCGCAGCCGCGCCAGCGCCTCCTCGAGCTCGGCGTAGTTTGCGAGGCGCAGCCGGAACTGCGTGCCCTCGGCTTCGAGCAGCCTGCCCGGCAGGCCGGCGGGCAGCGCATCGCGGTCTAGGTGCATGCGCAGCTCCAGACCGGAAAAGCTGCCGAGCAGGTTGCGCGTGCTGTCGAGCGCCACGATGCGCCCGTCCTTGAGCATGGCGATGCGTGCGCAATGCGCTTCGGCCTCCTCCAGATAATGCGTGGTGAGGACGATACTGTGGCCCTCGCGGTTCATGCGGCGCACGAACCGCCACAGGCCCTGGCGCAGCTCGACGTCGACGCCCGCGGTCGGCTCGTCCAGCACGATCACCGGCGGCTTGTGCACCAGCGCCTGCGCCACCAGCACGCGCCGCTTCATGCCGCCCGAGAGCGAGCGCATGTTGGCGCCGGCCTTGCCGGTCAGATCGAGGTGGTGCATCACCTCGTCGATCCACGCATCGTTGCGCCGCAGGCCGTAATAGCCCGACTGCAGGCGCAGCGTCTCGCGCACCGTGAAGAACGGGTCGAACACCAGCTCCTGCGGCACCACGCCGAGCATGCGGCGCGCGCGGCGGTAGTCGGTCCGCACGTCGGCGCCCATCACGCGCGCCGCTCCGGAATCGGCGCGCGCGAGACCGGCGATCACGTTGATGAGGGTGGTCTTGCCGGCGCCGTTCGGGCCCAAGAGGCCGAAGAACTCGCCTTCCTCGACCTCGAGGCTCACGCCGGCCAGCGCACGCAGCGCGCCGTAGCGCTTCTCGACGTCCCGGACTTCTATGGCTTTCAGGATGTCGGCAGGAGGCGGTCCACGCCGTAGAGCTGCGCGATGGTGCGCAGCGACTCGGGCAGGTTGGTGAAGGCGAGGCGCTGCTCGCGCGCCTGCGCGTCGCGCAGCCACGCGAGCAGCAGGGCAAGCAGCGCGGAGTCCATCTCGCTCACCTCGCCGAGGTCGACCGTCTGCACGCCTTCGGCGAGATGGCGCCGGCCCTCCTCCAGCAATGCGGCGACGTTGGCGAGCGTCACCGGCCCGGAGAGCACGAGGCGCGCGCCTTCGCGCCGGATCACTTTTTCTCCAGCCCGGCGCCTTCGAGGGCGCGGTTCTTGGTACTGAGGTTCTTCACCAGCCCGTCGATGCCTGACTCGCGCACCACGTTGTTGAACTCGGTGCGATAGTTGGCCACCAGGCTCACGCCGCCCACCATCACGTCGTACACCTTCCAGCCGGTCGCGGTCTTCTCCATGCTGTAGTCGATCGGCACGGGCTGGGCACCCGGCTGCAGCACGCGCACCTGCACCGTGACGTCGGTATCGGAGGGCTTGGCGCGCAGCGGACGGAAATCGAACTTCTGCTCGCTGAACGCGGCGAGCGCGCTCGCATAGGTGCGCACGAGGAGCGTCCTGAACTCCTCGGTGAGGCGCTTCTTCTGCTCGGGATTCGCCTTGTTCCAGCTCTGCCCGAGCGCGAGTGCCGTCATGGCGTGGAAGTTGAAGTGCGGCAGGACTTTGGCGTCGATCAGCTGGACCAGCTTGGCGCGGTTGCCGGAGCGGATCTCCTTGTCCTTGGCGATGAGATCGACCACCTCCAGGGTGACCGTCTTGACCAGCTGATCGGGCGCTACGTCCTGCGCCGGTACCGGCGCCGCGGCCACCAGTGCAGCGGCGGCGAGCGCCGTGCTAGCGAGGCTTCTTATCTTTGTCAGTGTCATCTTCAGGTTCCTTCTCCCTTGGCGCTTGCCCATCGTAGATCAGGCTGCGGCGCCGCTGCAGATAGGCGTCGCGCTGGAACACGTATCTGTCGAGCGCCGCCTCCTCCAGGATGCGGCTCGCGTCGAGCAGGTCGGCGCGCGTCTGCGTCAGGCGCAGGCCGGCGAGCCCGTATTGCAGATGATAGGGGCGCACCTCGGTGAGCGGATCGACGTACAGGTCGATGCCGGTGCCGATGCCGTCGCGCACCGTGCTTGAGCCGAGGATCGGCAAAATCAGGTACGGCCCGCTCGGCGCGCCCCAGCGGCCGAAGGTCTGGCCGAAGTCCTCGTTGTGCTTCTCGTAGCCCATGTCGGTGGCCACGTCGTGGATGCCGAAGAGGCCGATAGTGGTATTAAACGCAAAGCGCGCCCAGTCGCTGACACCGTCCTCGAATTTTCCCTGCAGGAAATTGTTCACGCCGATGAAGAAGTCGCCGATGTTGCCGAAGAAATTGCGCACCCGGCCGCGCACCTCGGCCGGCACCACCTTCTGGTAGGCGTTCGCCACCGGCCGCGCGATCGCGGTATCGACCTTGTCGTTGAAGCGGTAGATGCCGCGGTTCAGCGGCTCGAACGGATCGCGCGGATCGCGGTCCGCAGTGCTCGCGCAGCCCGAGAGGACGCCAATCGCCGCGGCCAGCACGAGGCCCCGTGTCACTTCGCCGGTTCCTTGGGCTCGGGCTTCCCCTCGGCCGCCTTGTTGAACAGGAACTGGCTGATCAGGTTCTCGAGCACCACGGCGGACTGCGTGAGCCGCAGCCGGTCGCCGTTTTTCAGCATCACGCCGTCGCCGCCGGCTTCGAGGCCGACATATTGCTCGCCGAGGATGCCCGAGGTGAGGATCTTGGCGGTGGTGTCGCGCGGGAACTGGTACTCGTAGCCCAGGTTGATGGTGACGAT
>VBCP01000105.1:0-1938 GCA_005888925.1 Betaproteobacteria bacterium
AGCCACTGGTGGCCGCGCTGGCATTCCCACTCGAGCTTGGCCTGGCTGTTGGTGTAGCGCTCGGCGACGCACCTGCCGCCGCGCCCGGCGGCGATCGCGTGCAGCGCGGCGACCGAATGGCGCAGCTTTTCGTCGGCGCAGCGCTTGCACCAGTGCCCTTGGCGGATGGAGTGCGCCACCGCGCGCCAGCGGTGCCCCTGCGCGCACTCCCATTCCATCAGGCTGAGGCTGTCGACGTAGGCCTCGGCGAGGCAGCGGCCGCCGCGCCGCGCGGCATCGACCTGGATTTCTTCCAGGGTCAGCTTGCGCATGGCCGGGCCGCCGCAGCGTGAGAAAGGGTGCGCGGCTCCGACGCCCCGCGCGGGAGCGCGAGACCGAGAAACGCACCGTAAAAGATGAAGCCGAGGCTGACTGCGGCGCCGGCCATCCAGAGAAGATCGAGCATGTGGTTCATTGTTGGTCCCCCTACGACGTTGTTTTTCCTGGGCGCAGTCTCGCGCCTCCCTTGCGCCAAAGCAGTGACCGGCTGCGGTCAGCCGGTGTGCACTATTCACCTCCCCGGAGGCTGCTTTACTGGCCGGCGCGCCAGGGCCGGTTCGATTTCCTCACCATCGAGAACGCGAAGAGCGCGAGGAACAGCACTGCGATGGCCCACGCACCGATCTGCGGCAGGCCCGCGGGCAGCAACATGAAACCGGCGGCGGCCGTGACGACCGCCAGGATGAAGAAAACGAAGCTCAGCATGGTTGTTCTCCGGCCGTATTCAAGAGAGCCATAACCTGAGCAAAATGCGTGCCGCCATGACACTCAAACGTCCGAAGCGCCTGTCCGGCACCGTGGTTGTGCTCGAGCACAGCTCGCAGATCCTGAAGGGCAATCGCCTGCGCGACCCGCACGTGCGCAAGCTCGCGGTGTGGCTGCCGCCCCAATATGACGACGGCGCGCGGCTGCGCCGCTTCCCGGTGCTCTACGACATGGTCGGCTTCACCGGCTCGGGCCTCTCGCACCTCAACTGGAAGAGCTTCGGCGACAACGTGCCGGAGCGCGCCGCGCGCCTGATTCGCGAAGAGAAGATGGGGCCGGCGATCTTCGTCTTTCCCGACTGCTTCACCGCGCTCGGCGGCAACCAGTACGTCAACTCCTCCGCGGTCGGCAACTACGCCGATTACCTGACGCGCGAGATCATCCCGTTCGTCGACCGCGAGTTCCGCACGCTCGCCGATCGGCGCCACCGCGGCTGCTTCGGCAAGTCATCGGGCGGCTATGGCGCGATCCTGCACGGCATGAAGTACGCAAACTACTGGGGCGCGATCGCCAACCACTCGGGCGACGCGTACTTCGACTTCGTTTACTGGCACGACTGGCCGAACACGCTGAACGAGCTCGCCAAGCACCGCGCGCCCAAGCGCAAGGCCGGGCGCTACGACGCGCTGCGCGAGTCCCGGAGGAAAGGGCTTGCCGAAGGCAAAGACGATGGGCGCATCCGCCGGTTCCTTCAGCAGGTGTGGAAGAAGGAGAAGGTGCCGGGGAAGGAGGTCATGTGCATCATGAACCTCTGCATGGCGGCGACCTACGATCCCGATCCGCGCGCGCCGAACGGCTTTCGCGTGCCGTTCAACCTGGAATCGGGCGAGCCGACCGGGCGCTGGCCGAAGTGGCGCGCGCACGACCCGATCAACCTGGTGCAGCGCTACCGGGCAAACCTGAAGACCTTGCGCGGCATCTACATCGATTGCGGCTGGCGCGACCAGTTCCACATCCAGTACGGCTCGCGCATCCTCGCCGCGCGCCTCGCCGCCGCGGGCATCCGGCACGAGTACCAGGAGTTCGACGACGACCACTCCGACGTCGACTACCGCATGGACATCAGCCTGCCGTTCCTCTACCGGGCGCTCAAATGAAACGCATCATCTTCAGTGCATCGCTTGCGTGCGCGAC
>VBCP01000105.1:1944-6018 GCA_005888925.1 Betaproteobacteria bacterium
GAGAACAAGAGCCACGTCTCGCCGGCATGCGCCGCCGCGATGAAAGAGAAGGAGCAGGGCGAGCAATCCGCGGGAGACGACTTCGCCGCCTGCCAGCAGGACTACCAGCGCTATTGCAAGGGCGTGCAACCCGGCGGCGGCCGCATCATGCAGTGCATGGTGGACAACCGGACCCGTGTCTCCGCGCCCTGCGCCGCGGTGCTCGATGCGAAGGAGAAGGAAGAGCAGCTGCGCATACGGAAAGCGAAGTGACTAAGCTGCAGTGAGCCGCGGGACGAGGCGCAGGGCGTTGTCGCGCTCGATGCCGCGCAGCTGAGCGGCTGAAAGGCCGAGGCGCTCGAGCGCCTGCGCCTGCGGCGCGATCGGCACGTAGGGATAGTCGGTGCCGAACACCACCTGAGTGTCGGGGACCAGCTTGAGCAGCGCCGCCATCGACGCGGGGTGCGTGGCGTTCGCCGTGTCGTAGTGCAGCCGGCGGAATTCCGCCTCGACGCCCTGCGGCGCGAGCCCGCCGATGTCCTTGCGGTTCTGGAAGAAGAAGTCCATGCGGCCCGCGAGCATCGGCACGGTGCCGCCGGCATGCGAGAACAGCCAGCGGATATCGCGGTAGCGCGCGAAGCTGCCGGAGAGGAGCAGGCTCGCCACCGCGCGCGTCGTGTCGTGCGGCACTTCGATTACCGCGGGGAAGGTGCCGACGCTCAAGCGGCCGCAGCAGCTCGCCACCAGCGGGTGGAAGTAGACCAGCGCCTTGCGGCGGTTCAGCTCCTCGAAGATCGGCCGGTAGGCGGCATCGCCGGGCCACTTGTCGCCGTAGTTGGTCTGCAGGCCCACGCCGTCGGCCTTGAGCGTATCGAAGGCGTACTCGATTTCCTTCAGCGAGGCGTCGGCATCGATCATCGGCAGCGCGGCGAAGAGCGCGAAGCGCCCGGCGTGCTCGCGCACCATGTCGGCGGCGTACTCGTTGCAAAGGCGCGCCATGCGGCCCGCTTCGGCCGGCGGCAGGTCGAACCACACGCCTGGCGTCGAGGCGAGCGAGAGCACCGCGGCCTGCACGCCGGCCTGGTCCATCTCCTCCAGGGAGCGCGCGCGCGACCAGGCGCGCTGCGTCGGGAAGCCGGGGATGCTGCGCTTGTCCTCCCAGTCGATCCAGGCCTTCTGGTACTGCGGCGGGTAGAAGTGGTGATGGGTGTCGATCAGGCGGCGCGGGGCGCGCTCCCGCATGCCCGCGCAACCCGGGAGCATGGCGGCGGCGCCGAGCGCGCCCATGGCTCCGATGAATTTTCTCCTCACGGCGCGATCAGCTTCGCGCCGGGCGCGGCGAACTGCTTCGGCCAGATCACGGTCCACTTGCCCTCCTGCAGCTGCTTCACCTTGTACAGCGCGGCTCCCGGCATGTAGTTGTTGGCCGTCTCCCAGCGGAGCTGGCCGATGATGGTGTCGACGTGGTTCTTCTTCAGCCAGGCGCCGAGCGCCTTGTCGTCGATGCTCTTCGCGCCGTTGACCGCCGCTTCGAGGGTCTGCCAGGTGGCGTAGGAGGCGGACGCCTGCAGCTCGACCGAGTTGTCGGGCAGTCCGGCCTTGGCCGCGCGCTCGTTATAGGTCTCGATGAATGCGGCGGCGACTGGGTTGTCGGTGAACGGCGGATGCTGCTCGAAGGTGGTCAGCGCGAGCGCGTTGCGCGCCACCGGCGACTACGCCATCGGCCCGGGCGCCGGGAACATGTGGAAATGGATCGGCGGCGTGTACTCGATCTTGGCCAGCGCGTCGAGCAGCATCAGACTCTCGACGCCGATCGCGCCGATGAACAGGAAATCCGCGTTCGCCTCCTTGACGCGGTTGGCGATCGGACCGAACTCGCGGTTGCCGAATTCCCATTCCAGCCAGAGGACTTCCTGGATCCCGCGCTTCTTCGCCGCCTCGCGCGCGCCGACCGAGATGAAATGCACCGACGGGAACTTGCTGGTGACGATCGCCACGGTCTTCGGCGGCTTCGGCGCCTGGGCGACCGCGTTGAACACCAGCTCCGGCAGGCTCACCTCGGGGTCCGCCGGCAGGCCGCCGGTCGGGAACTGCAGGTCGTACTTGATGAGCTGCGGCACGCCGGCGGTGTGATGCAGGATCAGCTTGTTGTAGCGCTGCGCCACGCCGATCGCCGCGAGGATGTTCGCCGTGGCGTACGGGCCGATCAGCAAATCGACCTTGTCCACGGTGACGAGCTGCTCGTACAGGGTGCGCGCGAGATCGGGCCTGGACTGGTCGTCCTTCAGCACCCATTCCACCTTGCGGCCGAGAAGCCCGCCGCGCTTGTTCAGCTCCTCGACATAGATCTCGCCGGCGAGCTTGTGCAGCGCCGCCGTCGCCGACAGCGGACCGGTCAGCGCGAGCGTGCTGCCGACCTTGACGGTCTGCCCGAGCGCAGCCGCGCTCATCAGTAATGCAGCGATGGCGAATGCGGCTTTCATTTCGGCCTCTCCCTACGGGATAGCGTGGATCGTGAAGGCCTCGGGAGGCCGGCTGCCCCACTGCGACGCCAGGCCCTCCTCCACGGGGAGCAGGTTCGGCGGCGTGCGGGCATTGAGGACGTCGGTATCGGTCCAGTGCTCGTGCACGCGCTCCCACGGATCCTTCCAGTAATCGAAGATCTGGCTGCCGAGGAGATGGCGGCCGATGCCCCAGACGTGCTCGTACTTGCCGGCGTTCTTCAGGTGCTCGTGGCCGAGCATCAGGTCGTCGTAGCTCGAGACCTCGAAGGAAAGATGGTTGAGCCCGGTGTTCGGGCCCTCGAAGCAGAGGAAGGTGTGATGGTCGACGTAGGTCTCGCCGCGGTCGCAGCGGTTGAACGAGGCGATGATGTTGTCCTTCGGCCCGGCGTAGACCTCATCCGATGCGATGAAGCCGAACATGTCGCGGTACCACTGGATCTTCTGTTTCGCGCCCTGCGTCATCAGCACCGCATGCGCGATGCGCTTCACCTGCGACGGGCCGCGGTCGAGGCGCAAGAGCTTGCCCGCGCGGCGCAGCTTCTCGTCGCCCCAGTTGGTCACGTGCTTGCGCACCGGCAGCGCGGCCGGCGCGCGCTGGCCGTGGATCACCTCGATGTCGTAGCCGTGCGGATCGGCGATGCGCACGCGCTTGCCGCCGCCGGGCTCGTCGATGTTCTCGATGCCGCGCGCGCCCGGTGCTTTCGCGAGTCTTGCGAGATCGTCCTCGCTTTCGACGTAGAAACCCAGGCCGAGGAATTTTGACGGCCCGAGATGCGTGATGTGCACGTGCGGCGTCGGATCGGTCCGGTCCGTGGTGCGCTCGGTGCGCACCAGACCAAAATGCGTCAGGAACTCCTCCGCCTGGTCGAGGCTCGGCGAGCGCAGGCGGCCGAATGCGAGATCGGTCACTTTGACGAAGGGCATTACCGAATCATAATCCTCGGCATCACCTCGTTCGCCATCAACTCCATCGACCGTCGTGCGAGGCGCGGATCGACCCAGTCCATGCCGGCATAGACGATCTCGCCGAAGGGGCCGGCCTGCTCCCTTAGCTGCAGCAGCTGGTCGGCGACCTTGCCCGGCGTGCCGCAGATAGCGTCACCGCGCTGTCGTCCTCGGTTTCATTTTTTTTAAAAATGACATGCCGCTTCGCGCGCATCATGTTTGCGCGCAGCTTGTCCCAGTAGTAGCGGTACGGGCTCGCCGGATCGGTGCGCGCGTAGCGCTCAGCGGTCTTGTCGTCGTCGGCGACGAAGATGGTGCGCGCGACGCGCCAATGATTCGGGTCCGCGGTGCTGCCAGCTTTGGCTTTCCCGGCGGAGTAATTCGCCCAGTGGCTCGGCAGCCAGTGCGGCAGCAGGAAGTTCGCCGACATCGGGTGGAAGTCGCGCTCGCCCATCGCGATCACGCCCTTCGAGTGCGGCGCGACGACGGTGCCGACGATCTCGGGCCGCGGCTTCTGGTACGGCTTGTACATCTGCCCGCGCCCCACCGCGGGCACTTGCGTCCGGGCGGTCGAGACCTTGTAGCGGTTGCCGGGAAAGTCGATGTCGTAGGGCGCATCGCGCTCCCAGATCGCGAGGATCACGTC
>VBCP01000547.1 GCA_005888925.1 Betaproteobacteria bacterium
GAGGTTGCGGAGGGCCGGCTCCAGAAATATTTCGGATCGCTGAACGGCTGGCCGATCAGCCCGGAGCCGACCGCCCTGCCGTTCACGACGATGACACTGCCGGTCGCCTTGCCAGAAAACAGTTGCGCAAAGGCGGTGACGATCAGCGGGTACACGATTCCCGTGATCAGCGTAAGTACGAGGAAGGCCAGCGCAGCGGGGCGTAGTTCTTTAAACATAGGTGATGAGAACATCGATCAGTTTGATGCCGATGAAGGGCACGACGATGCCGCCGAGGCCGTAGACGAGGAGGTTGCGGCGCAGCAGGGCCTCGGCGCCGACCGGCCGGTAGCGCACGCCCTTCAGCGCGAGCGGGACGAGCGCGATGATGATGAGCGCGTTGAAGATCACCGCCGAAAGGATGGCCGACGACGGCGTGGCGAGGTGCATCACGTTCAGCGCATTGAGCTGCGGATAGGTCGTCGCAAAGGCGGCCGGGATGATGGCGAAGTACTTGGCGACATCGTTGGCGATCGAGAAGGTGGTGAGCGAGCCGCGCGTGATGAGCAGCTGCTTGCCGATCTCGACCACCTCGATGAGCTTGGTCGGGTTCGAGTCGAGGTCGACCATGTTGCCGGCCTCCTTCGCCGCCTGCGTGCCGGAGTTCATCGCCACCGCGACATCGGCCTGCGCGAGCGCCGGGGCGTCGTTGGTGCCGTCGCCGCACATCGCGATCAGGCGGCCCTGCGCCTGGTGCTCGCGGATCAGCCTGAGCTTCGCCTCCGGCGTCGCCTCGGCGAGAAAGTCGTCCACTCCCGCCTCGGCGGCGATCGCCGTCGCGGTGAGGCGGTTGTCGCCGGTGATCATCACGGTCTTGATGCCCATGCGCCGCAGCTCGGCGAAGCGCTCCTTGATACCGCCCTTGACGATGTCCTTCAGCTCGATGACGCCGAGCGCGCGCGGGCCCTCGGCGACGACAAGCGGTGTGGAGCCGCGGCGCGCCATGGCTTCAACCAGGCTGGTGACTTCGGCAGGGAAGCGGCCCCCCTGGGCCTCGATCCAAGTGCGCAGCGCGTCGGCTGCGCCCTTGCGCACGCGGCGCTCGCCGATGTCGACGCCGCTCATGCGCGTGTTCGCAGAGAACGGCACGAACTGCGCACCGAGCGACTTGATGTCGCGCTCGCGCAGGCCGTAACGCTGCTTGGCGAACACGACGATCGATCGCCCTTCGGGCGTCTCGTCGGCGAGAGAGGCGAGCTGGGCCGCATCAGCAAGCGCCTCGCTGGTCACACCGGAAGAGGGCGCGAACGCGGCGGCCTGGCGGTTGCCGAGCGTGATGGTGCCGGTCTTGTCGAGGAGCAGCACGTCGACGTCGCCGGCGGCTTCGACCGCGCGGCCCGAGGTGGCGATGATGTTCGCCTTGATCATGCGGTCCATGCCGGCGATGCCGATCGCCGAGAGCAGGCCGCCGATGGTGGTCGGGATCAGGCACACGAGCAGCGCCACCAGGACGGTGATCGACACCGCCGTGCCCTGGCCGGCGGCCTTTGCCGCGTACACCGAGAACGGCAGCAGCGTCGCGCAGGCGAACAGAAAAATCAGCGTGAACTTGGCGAGCAGGATGGACAGCGCGATCTCGTTGGGCGTGCGCGAGCGCCTGGCGCCTTCGACCAGCGCGATCATGCGGTCCAGGAAAGTCTCGCCCGGGTTCGCGGTGACGCGCACCACCAGCCAGTCGGACAGCACGCGTGTTCCGCCGGTGACCGCGGAGCGGTCACCGCCCGATTCGCGCACCACCGGCGCCGACTCCCCGGTGATGGCGGACTCGTCGACCGTTGCCGCGCCTTCGACGACCTCGCCGTCGCCGGGGACGACCTCCCCTGCCGGGACGTACACGAAATCGCCCTTGCGCAGAGCCGATCCCGGCACGTTCCTCCAGGACTGCTTCTTTGCCGGATCCGACAGCTTCTTCGCCATCACGTCGCGCCGCGTGCCGCGCAGCGCGGCGGCCTGCGCCTTGCCGCGGCCTTCGGCGACGCTCTCGGCGAAGTTCGCGAAGAGGATGGTGAACCAGAGCCATAGCGCGACCGCCAGAACGAAACTGGAGCTCTCCTTTCCGCTTCCGGCGAGCCAGATCAGCGTGACCAGCGCGCTGCCGACCCACACCACGAACATCACGGGGTTGCGCCATTGCACGCGCGGATCGAGCTTGACGAACGACTCGAGCGCCGCGCGCTGCACGATGGAGGCGCTCAGCGTGCGAATGTGGGTTGCCATGTCAGCGGCTCCAGAGCTGCAGGTGCTCGACGATCGGGCCGAGCGCGAGCGCGGGAACGAAGGTCAGCGCCCCCAGGATCAGGATCGTGCCGACCAGAAACGCGATGAACAGCGGCGTGTGCGTGGGCAGCGTTCCCGGGCTCGCCGGCACGAGCTTCTTGCGCGCGAGGCTGCCGGCGATGGCGAGCACGGGCACGATCAGCCAGTAGCGCGAGATCCACATCGCGATGCCGAGCGCCGTGTTGTAGAAGGGCGTATTCGCGCTGAGCCCGGCGAACGCGCTGCCGTTGTTGTTGCCGGCCGAGGAGAAGCCGTACAGGATCTCCGCGAAGCCGTGCGCGCCGGGGTTGGCGATACCGGCCTTTCCCGGCTCGACGAGCACGGCAATGCCGGTGCCGATCAGCACCACGGCGAACGGAAAGAGCACCGCGAGCGAGGCCATCTTCATCTCGAAGGACTCGATCTTCTTGCCGAGGTATTCCGGCGTGCGGCCGACCATCAGGCCGGCGATGAACACCGCCACGATGGCGAACACCAGCATGCCGTAGAGCCCGGAGCCGACGCCGCCGAAGATGATCTCGCCGAGCTGGATCAGCGCCAGCGGCGCGAGGCCGCCGAGCGGCGTGAACGAGTCGTGCATCGCATTCACCGAGCCGTTCGACGCAGCGGTGGTCGCAGCGGCCCAGATCGCCGAATCCGTGATGCCGAAGCGCACCTCCTTGCCCTCCATGTTCTGTTCTATCCCCAGCAGCGGATTGCCCGCCTGCTCGGAGAGCACGCACACCGCGAGGAAGCCGACGAACACGACCGTCATGGCGGCAAGCAGCGCCCAACCCTGACGGGTGTCGCCGACCATGCGGCCGAAGGTATAGCAAAGCGCCCCCGGGATGAGCAGGATCGACAGCATCTCGAGGAAATTGGAAAGCGGCGTCGGGTTCTCGTAGGGATGCGCCGAGTTGACGTTGAAGAAGCCGCCGCCGTTGCTGCCGAGCTGCTTGATCGCGATCTGCGAGGCGGCCGGGCCGAGAGGCAGGGTCTGCTCTCTTGTGCTGAGTTGCTTACCTTCCTGCTCGAACTCGAGCGGCTGCTGCACCAGATCCACCGTCTTGTAGGGCGCGAAGGTCTGCACCCCGCCCTGCGTGACCAGCGCGCCGGCGAGCAGGAGCGACAGCGGCAGCAGGATGTAAAGGGTGGTGCGCGTCAGGTCGGCCCAGACATTGCCGATGCCGTTCGTCTGCTTGCGCGCGAAGCCGCGCGTGAGCGCGATCAACACCGCCATCCCGGTTGCCGCCGAGAAAAAGTTCTGCACGCTGAGCCCCAGCATCTGCGTGAGATAGCTCATCGTCGACTCGCCGCCGTAACCCTGCCAGTTGGTGTTGCTGATGAAGCTCACCGCGGTGTTGAATGACGAGTCCGCCGAGACGGCGCCGAAATTCTGCGGATTGAGGGGAAGCAGGTGCTGCAGCCGCTGCAGCGCGTAGACGGCGGCAAAGCCGATGAGGTTGAACCAGAGCACGCCCCACAGGTAGCGCTTCCAGTCCATCTCCTCTTCAGCCCGTACCCCGGCCGCGCGGTAGACGAGGTTCTCCAGCGGCGCGAGAAAGCGGTGCCTGCCCTCGTACACATCCGCCATGTACGCCCCGAGCGGCTTGACGAGCAGGAGCAGCACGCCGAGATAGATTGCGCATTGCAGGAGCGCGTTCATCAGAAATCCTCGGGGTTGAGGAGGGCGTAGACCAGGTACGCGGCCAGGCCGATCGCCAGCGCGAGGGCGAGCATCTCGAAGCCGCTCACGACTTGCGCTCCATCAGGCGTTCGCACAAAACGCCGAGTCCCAGCGTCGCGACGAATAGCGCGACCGTGAGCAGGATGAAAAGCAGGTCCATGGCGGGCTACTCTAGGCGCGCTGGCGTAAAAACGGCGTTAATGCTGGCGACCGGTGCCTTTCGGACCATTGCTCACGCGAACCGCGCCACAAATCGTGCAACGCCGTGGTTCCAACCTATGGGCTGGCCGCCTCCCTCCCTTCGAAGCGGCTCAAGCCCCGGCGCCGCCCCCAGCGGCCGGGGCTTCTTTTTAACAGGCTATAGCAGCACGAACATCGCGATGACCGCAGTTGCCATCACCGCGACCGCGAGCCAGCCGAGGAACTTGAGCCGGCGCTTGATGACGAAAGGCCCCATTACTTCCGGCTTCCCCGAGAGCAGCATCATGATCGTCATGATCGGAACGGCAATTACGCCGTTCACGATCGCCGCCCAGACCAGCGCCTTCATGGAGTCGATTCCGGACAGGACGATCAGCACT
>VBCP01000548.1 GCA_005888925.1 Betaproteobacteria bacterium
ACGGTCTGCCGGCGCTCGCCCAGCAGGCGCCGGTGGTGCAGCTCAATGCGGGCATGCACCTCATCCGCGCCGAGCTCGCCGCCGATTACGCCACCCGCATGACCGGGCTGATGCACCGCGCCTCCATGCCGTCCAATGCCGGGATGCTGTTCATCTTCGACGAGGCGACGACGCACTGCATGTGGATGAAGAACACGCTGCTGCCGCTCTCGGTGGCGTTCATCGACGAGCGCGGCGCGATCATCAACGTCGAGGACATGGCGCCTCAGACCGAGGACTCCCACTGCGCCAGCCGCCCGGCGCGCTATGCGCTGGAGATGAACCGCGGCTGGTTCGCCGCGCGGGGCATCAAGCCGGGAAGCCGCATCGGCGGCACATCGGGATCGAGAGCATGGTGTTGATGCGCGAGGCCATGCCGGCGCGCTTCGCCGCGGCGGCTTTCTCCGCCGCCTCGACCGTGACGATGCCCAAGGCCTTCTTCTGATTCGGCCAGATGACGAACCAGACATTGGCCCACATGATCGTGCCGAGCCATGCGCCCAGGCCGATCGAGGTGAAGGGCTTCTGCAGCGTGAGCGCCTGCACCAGGTAGCCGTTCATCAGCGCGAGGATCAGGCCGAGCACGATCGTCGCCATCGCCGCCCAGCGGAACCAGAAGAGCGCGGTGGGCGCGATCACCTTGCTGATCGCAGGCTTCTGCTCGTCGGGAATCTTCGGCATCGACGGCGTCTGCACGAAGTTGAAGTACCAGAGCAGGCCGATCCACATCACGCCGGCCGTGACATGCAGCCAGCGCATCGCGAACAGCCACCAGCCGTGATCGCCGAGCGCGACGCGCCCGCCCATGGCGGCCAGGATAATGAGCAGGACGATGAGAACGACGATGCCGGCAACGATCGTCCGGCCCAGCGATTGAAAGATGGCACCCATGGTTTTCTCCTTTTGTTTATGGGTTCGGAGCGAAAAAAGTCTAGCACCTAGCCGGCCAGCCCGCTCGCCGCGACCAGCAGCACCACGAGTTGCCCAGCCGCTAGCGCCGCCTGCGGCCAGTCGCGCTCGGCGACGAGCGCCGGCACGAGGCGCGCGTAGCAGGCCGGCGTGACCAGGCCGAGCAGCGCGATCGCGGCAAGGTTGAGCCCATCGCCGTAGGCGAGCTCGCCGAGCCATGCCCAGCCCTGGGGTGCGCCGGTCACTTCGATAAACCGGTGCACCGGCAGCGCCCAATAGCGCGGCAGCTCCTCGAGCGGGACGAAGGCCGGCAGCAGGCCGCCCGCGTAGACCAGGAAGGCGCACAGGGAAATCGCGAAGCCCGCCTTGGTGGCGACGTCGAGCCAGCGCGCATAGAGCTCGTTCAAACCCATATGCCGAGACCCCGCGACAGCGCGCGCCCGCCGGCGAGCAGCATCACTACGATGACCAGGCGCCGCACCACCGGCGCCGGCGTGGCTCCCAGCAGCCGCGCGCCGATGCGCGAGCCGAGCATCACGCCGAGGATCGAGGGCACGACCACCAGCGGCAGCAGCGCGCCGCGATGGAGGTAGACCCACGCCGCCGAGCTGTTGATCACCGAGATGAGGAGCCCGCTCGAGCCCACCGCGACCTTGAGCGGCGCCGCCATCAGCAGGTTGAGCGCCGGGACGTTGGCGAACCCGGCGCCCAGGCCGAAGATGCCGCCGACGAAGCCGATCGCACCGAACGCCGCCAGCCCCAGCAGCGTGCGGTGCGTGCGCCAATCGATGCTCACGCCGGCCGCCGGGTCGTGGAACTCGCCCTCGAGGCGCAGCAGCTCGCCGAGCGCGTCCGCCTCTACGTTCGCGCTATCCGCCGCGCGCAAGCGCCAGATAAGGAGCGCGATGCCGATGATCAGCACGCCGAGCAGCGTCTGCAGAAGCTCGGTAGGGACGGCGAAGCCGACCAGCGCGCCGGCGAACGAGGCGATCGAGCCGACCAGCGCGAGCGGCAGCACGAGGCGCAGGCTCGCCATGCCCGCGCGCAGCAGCGGCGGCCCGGCCGAGAGCGTCCCGGCGAGCGCAAACATCAGGCCCGCGCCGCGCACGAAGTCGAGGTGGAACGGGAACAGGCTCCCGACGATCGGCACGAACAGCACCCCGCCGCCGACGCCCGCGAGCACCGCGACGATCCCGATCGCGAAACTGACGGCGAAAAGCGCGATCGGCCAGATCCACCAGGGTGCGGCAGCGACTTCCATCACGTTCGGGCTATTCTGCCGATTTATGCCCAGGCTCGCCGCCAACCTGTCGATGCTCTTCCCCGAGCTCGAGTTCCCCGAGCGCTTCGCCGCCGCGCGCGCCGCGGGCTTTCGCTACGTCGAGTACCAGTTTCCGTACGCTTTCGGCGCCGAGCAATTGGCCCAGCGCGCGCGCGACGCCGGGGTGCAGGTCGTGTTGCACAACCTCCCCGCGGGCGACATGGCGAAAGGCGAGCGCGGCATCGCCTGCCTGCCCGGACGCGAGCGCGAGTTCCGCGAGGGCGTCGAGCGCGCGCGGGCTCGCGCCGGCCGATGCCGAGCACTTCGCCGTGCTGGTGGCCAACGTGCGCCACGCCGCGCGGCGCCTCGGCGAAGTCGGCATCCAGCTCGTGCTCGAGCCGATCAATTCGCGCAGCGTGCCCGGGTGCTTCCTCACCGGCACGCGCCAGACGATCGATGTCCTCAACGCCGCGAGCGAGCCGAACGCCTTCCTGCAATACGACGTGTTCCACATGCAGATCATGGAGGGCGACCTCGCGTGCAGTATCGAGCGGCTGCTGGCGCGCATCGGCCACCTCCAGATCGCCGATGTGCCCGAGCGCCACGAGCCGGGCACGGGCGAGATCAACTTCGAGTTTCTCCTGCGCCACCTCGATGCCATCGGGTACTCGGGCTGGGTGGGATGCGAATACAATCCCCGCGGTGACACGCGCGAAGGCCTGAAGTGGGCGAAGCCGTATCTGTAAGCCGGCAGCATGAAGTGGCGCGCGCCCTGCGCGCATTCCTGCCGGCGCGCGCGGTGCTCTTCGAAGAGGAGGACACGCGGCCCTACGAGTGCGACGGCCTCACCGCCTATCGCCAGCTTCCCATGGTGGTCGCGCTCCCCGAGACCGAGGAGCAGGTCCAGCGTGTTCTTATCACCTGCTCGAAGCTCGAAGTGCCCGTGGTTCCGCGCGGCGCCGGCACCGGCCTCTCCGGCGGCGCGCTGCCGCCGGGCGACGGCGTGCTGCTGTCGATGGCGAAGTTCATGCGCGTGCTGCGCGTCGATCCGCGCGCGCGCGTGGCGGTGGTGCAGCCGGGCGTGCGCAACGCCGTGATCTCCGAGGTCGCGGCGCCGCACGGCTTGTACTACGCGCCGGATCCGTCGAGCCAGATCGCCTGCACCATCGGCGGCAACGTCGCCGAGAACTCGGGCGGCGTGCACTGTCTGAAATACGGCCTGACGCTGCACAACGTGCTGCGCCTGCGCGGCCTCACTATCGACGGCGAGCCGCTCGAGGTCGGCGCCGAGGCGCCCGATGCGCCGGGGCTCGATCTGCTCGCGCTCGCCATCGGCTCGGAGGGGATGCTGTTCGTCGTGACCGAGGTCGCGGTGAAGCTGCTGCCGAAGCCGCAAGGCGCGCGGGTCATCATGGCCTCGTTCGACGACGTCGAGAAGGCGGG
Source organism: Betaproteobacteria bacterium (assembly GCA_005888925.1). Taxonomy (GTDB): domain Bacteria; phylum Pseudomonadota; class Gammaproteobacteria; order Burkholderiales; family SG8-39; genus SCGC-AG-212-J23. The sequence goes on from VBCP01000548.1 coordinate 3,653, forward strand.
CGACGCGGTGGCGGCGGTCATCGCCACGGGCATCATTCCCGCGGGCCTCGAGATGATGGACCGGCCCGCGACCCACGCGGTCGAGCAGTTCGTGGCCGCGGGCTACGACCTCGACGCCGCGGCGATCCTGCTGTGCGAGTCCGACGGCACGCCGGCCGAAGTCGAGCACGAGATCGCGCGCATGAAAGCCGTGCTGGCAAGCGCGGGCGCGGTGCGCATCGCGGTGTCGCGCGACGAAGCCGAGCGCCTGCGCTTCTGGTCGGGCCGCAAAGCGGCGTTTCCCGCGGTCGGGCGCATCTCGCCCGATTACTACTGCATGGACGGCACGATCCCGCGCAAGCGCCTGGGCGAGGTGCTCAACTTCATCGCCGAGATGGAGCGCAAGTACGGCCTGCGCTGCCCGAACGTGTTCCACGCGGGCGACGGCAACCTGCACCCGCTGATCCTGTTCGACGCCAACAACGAGGACGAGCTTCGGCGCACCGAGCAGTTCGCCGGCGAAGTGCTCGAGAAGTGCGTCGCGGTAGGCGGCACGATCACCGGCGAGCACGGCGTGGGCGTCGAGAAGATCAACCAGATGTGCGCGCAGTTCGGCGCCGCGGAGCTCGAGCTGTTCCACGCGGTGAAGCGCGCGTTCGACCCGCGCGGCCTGCTCAACCCGGGCAAGGCGGTGCCGACGCTCGCGCCCTGCGCCGAGCACGGCCGCATGCGCGTGCACCGCGGTGCGCTGGCACATCCCGAGCTCCCCAGGTTTTGAGTCTTCAACACATCACCGAGCGCATCCGCGCCGCTGCGGAGCGGAAGCTCGCGCTGCGTTTTCGCGGCGGCGGCAGCAAGGACTTCTATGGCAACGCGCCGCGCGGTGAAGTCCTGGATACCCGCGCCTACGCCGGCATCGCCGCCTACGAGCCGAGCGAGCTCGTTCTCACCGCGCGTTGCGGCACGCCGCTCTCCCATGTCGAGGGAGTTCTGAATGAAAGAGGTCAGTGCCTGCCCTTCGAGCCGCCGCATTTCGGCGCCGCGACGTTTGGCGGATGCGTTGCGGCCGGGCTCTCGGGACCGCGGCGCGCAAGCGCGGGCGCGCTGCGCGACTTCGTGCTCGGCGTGAAGCTGATCGATGGCCGCGGCCGCGTGCTGCAGTTCGGCGGCCAGGTGATGAAGAACGTCGCCGGCTACGACATCTCGCGCCTGGTCGCCGGCTCGCTCGGCACGCTCGGCCTGATCGCCGAGGCTTCGCTCAAGGTGCTGCCGCGCCCCGCCGTCGAGCTCACGCTGCGCCTCGAGATGGACGAGGCGGGCGCGCTCGAGGCGATGAACCGCTGGGCGGGGGAGCCGCTGCCGATCTCGGCCACCGCGTGGCACGCGGGGGTGCTCGCCGTGCGCCTTTCGGGCTCCGACGCCGCTGTCAGTGGTGCTGCGCGGCGCATCGGCGGCGCCGAAGTGAACTACGCGTGGGACGCGATCCGTGAGCAGAGCCATCCGTTCTTCGCGGGCGACGGCGCACTGTGGCGCCTTTCCGTGCCCTCCGTCACGCCTGCTCTCGGCCTGCCGGGCGCGCAGCTCATCGAATGGGGCGGTGCGCTGCGTTGGATCCGTGGCGATGCAGGGAACGTGCGCGACATCGCCAAGCGCGCCGGCGGGCACGCCACGCTGTTTCGCGCCGCCGACAAGTCCGCCGGCGCCTTTGCGCCGCTCGAGCCGGTGCTGATGCGCCTGCACCGCTCGCTGAAAAGCGCGTTCGATCCGGCCGGCATCCTCAATCCGGGCCGGCTCTACGCGGAGCTCTAGGCCTTTGCCAGCTTCTTTTTATGCTCGGCGACCGCGGCGCGCGCTTGCGCGGCGAACAGGGTCTGCGGGTAGCGCGAGAGCAGCTTCGCGTAGAGCTGGATGGAGAGCACCACTTCGCCCGCCTCGCCGGCCTTGGCGGCCGCATCGAGCAGCAGCCGCTGCTGCGCCAGCGCCTGGCTGTCCGGCGCCGGCGGCGGCGGCGCCGGCGCGGCGCTCGGTGTCACCGGCCGTGTCTGCGCAACGAAGCTCGCCATCCGTTCCTCCGCGACGCGCTTGCGCTCGAGCCACTGCGCACGCGCCCGCCATGCCGCGTAGCAAAGGCCTGCGGCGATGAGCACGGCGAGCATCCACGCGACGACGGTCATGCAAAAAGTATAGCGGTCCGATGCAGACGCAACTCGCCGACTTCATCCGCGACACGCCCGAAGGGCGCGAGGCCGAGGGCATCCTGCGCAAGTGCGTGCATTGCGGCTTCTGCACCGCCACCTGCCCGACCTACCAGGTGCTCGGCGACGACCTCGACAGCCCACGCGGGCGCATCTACCTGATGAAGCGCGCCCTCGAAGGTGCGCCCGTCACCGACAAGACGCGCCTGCACCTCGACCGCTGCCTGACCTGCCGCGCCTGCGAGACCACCTGTCCTTCCGGCGTGCGCTACGGCCGCCTGGTGGATATCGGCCGCGCCGTGGTGGAGTCGAAGACGCGCCGCGGCCCGCTCGAGCGCGCGCGCCGCGCCCTTCTCGCCTGGGGGCTGCCGCGGGCCGGGCTTTTCGCCGCCGCGCTGCGGCTGGGTCAGCTTGTGCGCCCATTGCTCAAGGTGCCCCCGCGCGCGCGTCCAGCGGGTGCATGGCCGGCACCGCGCCACCGCCGCAAGATGCTGGCGCTCGCCGGCTGCGTGCAGGGCGCGCTCGCGCCGTCGATCAATGCCGCGGCGGCGCGCGTACTCGACCGCGCCGGCATCTCGCTCATCGAGGCACCGGGCGCCGGTTGCTGCGGCGGCATTCGCTTTCACCTCAACTACCAGGACGATGGGCGCGACGACATGCGCGCCCTGATCGACGCCTGGTGGCCGGCGGTGGAGAGCGGCGAGGTGGAAGCCATCGCCATGACCGCGAGCGGCTGCGGCGTCACGGTGAAGGAGTATGGGCACCTGCTCGAGCAGGATCCGGCGTATCGCGACAAGGCGGCGCGCATCTCCTCCATCACCCGCGA
>VBCP01000104.1 GCA_005888925.1 Betaproteobacteria bacterium
CTGTTACTCGATCGCGAGCTCATCGCCGAGATTCGGCGCATCGAGCAGGCTACCGGACGCGATGATCTATTTTCCGGGTTCGTCCGCAGCCTGGAGCGGAGTCTCGCGGGCTTCGGCACGGCATTTTCGGATTACATCGCCCGCGGCGATACCAGCGCCGCGGCCCGCGCGGCTCACACGCTGAAGGGCGGCTGCCGCCAGCTCGGCGCCCAGGCGCTCGGCGATCTGTTCGCCGATATCGAGCGCTGGGCCAAGGCTGGAGACTATGCCGAGGCGAAGCGCGCCTTCGACGGCGGCGCTGGCCTCATCACGCAATCGCTCGAGGAGCTGAAGCGCGCTTAGGCGCGAGCCCGTCTCGGCGCGGCCGAGCCCTTGACCTGGGTGCGGTGCATGACGCGTCGCGCCTTGGCGTTGAAGGCATCGCGGCGATGCATGGTTGTGCGGTTGTCCCAGAGGACCACGTCACCCAGCGCCCAGCGGTGCCTGTAGACGGCGCTGTCGACGTAGGACCAGATCTCGTCCAGCAGCCGTTCTGATTCGGCGAGCTCGAGCCCCATGACGTAAGCGTTGCGCCGGCGGCCGAGGTAAAGGGCGGGCTCGCCGGACACCGGGTGCTCGATGATGACCGGGTGGGGCGTGCCCACCGAGGTGCGCGGGTCGTTCGTAGCCGTCAGTCCCTTGCGCGCGTTGCCGCCCGAATCGTAGGTGCCGTCGTGCTTGATATCCAAGCCGCGGATCCGCCCGACCAGTTCCCGCGGCATCCTGGCGAGCGCCACTTTCATGCTGCTGAACCACGTGTCGCCGCCCTGCGCCGGGATTTCCAGCGAGTACAGCATCGACGCGTCCGGCGGCAGAGGCGCGTAGCTCATGTCGGTGTGCCAGGCGGCTTCGCCATCGCCGAGCGCCCCGATCGGCTCGCCCTTGTCGTCGAGCACGTTCGAGACGATATAGACCTCGGCGTAGCCGGGCGGCGACTTGCGGCCCGCGCCCTGATTCGGCGGCGAGTCGAGCGCGCCGAAATGCCTCGAAAAAGACAGCAAATCGTCGTCCGTCAGGCGCTGGTTGCGGAACAAAAGCACATCGTGCCGGTACCAGGCGTGCTTGATGGCATCGATCTCTACGTGCGTGACGCGAGCGAGATCTATTTCCTTGACTTCGGCGCCGAAGACGCCGAATGGATGGAGCTTGAGATCGAGCACAGCAGCCATGCGGTTTCTCCTGCTTGCGTTCAAGACATTTACGATGCTATACAAACACATGCCGCGCCAATCGCAAAACTAGGTCAAGAGGCGGCTGGCGGCCGCATTGCGAGGTGATACTAGCGCCCGGGATCTATCTTCAGGCGAGGAATCAACAAGTGGCAGACATGGTACTGGTGTTGTGCATCCTGATGAGCGCGTACTTCATACGCGGCATCACCGGCTTCGGCTCCGGCCTGATCTCGGTGCCGCTGCTCGCGCTCTCGCAACCGCTGCACTTCGCGATTCCGCTGGTGCTCGCGCTCGATTTCACGGCCTCGGTGGTGCTCGGCAGCACCAACAACAAGAAAGCGAACTGGGGCGAGATCAAGATGCTGCTGCCCGCCGGAATGATCGGTGCCTGCATCGGCGCCTTCGCCCTGCTCAGCCTTCCGACACAACCGATATTGGTCGCGCTCGGCGCATTCACCATGGTCGTCGGGTTCCGCAACATCTTTGGCTTGCAAGCCGTGGGGCAGTTGTCGCGTTCCTGGGCCATCCCGGCGGGACTCGCCGGCGGCGGCGCGGGTGCGCTGTTCGGCGTCGGCTCGCCTCCCTACATCATCTATCTGACTCGCCGGCTTCAGGACAAGGGTGAAGTGCGAGCGACGTTTTCCTGGCTGATCGCCATCGACGGCGGATTCCGGCTGGGTCTTTTCATGGTCGCCGGCCTTTTGCTCGAGCCAAAGCTGCAGATCGCCTATGCGCTCGGCCTGCTGCCCATGGCGCTCGGGCTCTACATGGGCAACAAGGTGCATCTGGACATCACGAGTGAAGGCATGTTGAGAGTCGTGGGCGCGCTGCTCGTCCTGAGCGGCGCGATGTTGTTCCTGAAAGTGGCGACCTGAGGCTGGAGATGGCCATGATTCGAAGAACTGTTATCGGTGCGGCGGCGCTGCTTGCCGCGGCGCTCGCAATCCACTCCCCCGGCGCTGGCGCACAGCAGGCGTACACCTTCTACGTCCTGCACCAGCGCACCATCGGGCTGACCGCGCAGTATTGGAACCCGCTCCTCACGCATGTGAGCGCGAAAAGCGGCGTGCCGCTGGAGCTGAAGCTCGCCAAGACTGCTCGGGAGGGCAATGCCATAGCAGAAGCCGGCAAATTCGACTTCCTGTACACCAACCACTTCTTCACGCCGGAGCGCGATCGTCTCGGCTACAAGGTCATCGCACGCCCGGCCGGCCCGGGGATCCGCTCCCAGATCGTGGTGCCGGTCGATTCGCCGATCCAATCGCTGCAGGAGCTTAAGGGCAAGGACGTCGCCTTCGTGACGCCGGACGGGTTTACCGGCTATTGGCTGCCGATGGATGCCCTTCTGAGAGCCAAGGTAGATGTCAAGGTCGTGTTCACCGGCAACCAGGAAGCCTCCTCCGCGCAGCTCAGGGTCAACAAGGTCGCGGCGGCCGGCGTCAACAGCTCGGTCATGGCGCGCTACGGCCGGCGCGAATCGTTCGACTACCGCGCGCTGTGGACTTCGGACATCTACCAGGACCTGTGCATCATGGCCAATCCCAAGGTGCCCGCGGACAAGGTCGCGGCGGTCAGGGCGGCGCTCGTCAACATGGCCCACGACGCGGTAGGCCGCCAGATCCTCGAAGCCGGCGCCGACCTTCTGAAGAGCAACAGCGAGCCCGGTTTTGTCACCGCCGAAAACCGCGACTACGACAACTACCGCAAGTTCTACAGGACCACGCAGGTCAAATAGTCCCGCCGCCCTACACGGCCAACATGAAAACCATCCGCGTGCTTCATTTCTGGAAGGACTTGGGGCTCATCTCGCGCCTCATGCTTGCGGTGGGGATTGCCATCGTCGCCGGTGGTGGGGTGCAGACGGCGCTGCTCGTGGCCGAGGGCGCGGGTGAGCACTCGGCCCGCTTGGCGCGCGAACAGACCGAGACGCTCGCCTTCCTCGCGCCACTGGTCGCCGACCAGGCGCTCGTCGGTGACTACGCCGCGATCAGCCAGCTCCTGAAAAACCAGGTCAAGAAGGGCGAGGTCGACCGCTTCTCCTGGACCGACAAGGACGGCAAGCGGCTGGTGGCGCAGGACCTGCCGGACAAGCTCGAGGCGCCGACCTGGTTCGCACGCGTCGCCGCGATCGAGCACCAGGACCAGAGTATCGAGGTCACGGCGGGGGGCGTGGGATATGGAACGCTCAGCGCCGGCATGACCCCGGTCAAGGCGCAGAACCGGCTCTGGCTGCAGTTCGTCAAGCAGCTGCAAATCGTGGCCGTGACGCTGTTCCTGATGCTGCAGTTCATCTGGCTGATCTTCCGCGGCAACCTCGGAACGCTGCGCATGCTGGCCGAAGGCGCCAACCGTTTCAGCCAGGGCGACCATGCGGTGCGCATCGACGCCGAAGGCGCGCCCGAAGTGGGCCTCGCCGCCGAAGCGTTCAACAACATGGCGAACAACATCGAGAGCCTGATCGCCTCGCTCGGCAAGAGCGAATCGAAAAGCAAGCTGCTGGCCACCATCGTGGAGCAGTCGAGCGAAGCCATCTGGACCACCGACCTCGACGGCAGCGTCACCAGCTGGAACTCCGGAGCGGCCACGATGTTCGGCTATCCCCCAGCCGAGGCCATCGGGCGCCCGCTCACCGTGAGCGAATCGACGCCGCAGGAGGAAGCGGCGCGCATGCGGCGGCTGCTGGCCGGCGAGAAATTCTCCTATGACGCCAGAGCCACGACCCGGGCCGGAACGCCGATCGACATCCAGGTCGCCGTTGCGCCGCTGCTCGACGAGAGCAACCAGTGCGTCGGCCGCATCGCCGTGGCCCGCGATGTCACGCAGCACAAGCGCAGCGAGGAAGCGCTGCGCCTCGCGCGCGAAGCGGCCGAAACCGCAAGCCATGCGAAGAGCTCGTTCCTCGCCCGCATGAGCCACGAGATTCGCACGCCGATGAACGGCGTTCTCGGAATGACCGAGCTGCTGCTGGAAACGGGGCTCACGGGCACGCAGCGCAAGTACGCCGAGACCGTGCAGCGCTCAGGCAAGAACCTGCTCGGCATCATCAACGACCTCCTCGACTTCTCGAAGATCGAGGCTGGGAAGCTCGAACTCGAAAAGGTCGAGATGGATCTGCGCCGCACGATCGAGGACATCGTCGAGCTCCTCGCCGAGCGCGCACACCGCAAGGGGCTCGAGCTCGCCTGCAGCATCCCGGGCGATCTCATGACGCAAGTCAGGGGCGATCCGCTGCGTTTGGGCCAGATCCTGACCAATCTGCTCGGCAACGCGATCAAGTTCACCGAGCAAGGCTCGGTCGTGATCAGGGTGGCGAGTGTCGCGCAGACCGCCAAAAACGTCACCATGCGCTTCGAGGTCGCGGACACCGGCGTCGGCATCAGCCAGACGGCGCTGTCGCGGATTTTCGAGGAGTTTTCGCAGGTCGACGGGTCGACCACCCGCAAGCACGAGGGCTCGGGCCTCGGCCTCGCGATCAGCAAGCAGCTGGTGGAAATGATGGGCGGCAACATCCATGTCAACTCCGAGTTCGGCGTCGGCTCGACGTTCTGGTTCACCATCAGCCTGGAGAAGCAGCCGGTGCAATCGCAGGGCGACCCGCACGCCAAGCCGCTGGGCTTGCTGACGGGTGTGCGCGCGCTGATCGTCGAATCGAGCGCCGTCCATCGCGGCATCCTCCAGGGGCACATGAGCAACTGGGAAATGAGCATTCGGGTCGCCGAGACGCCGAAACAGGCGATCGATCTGCTGGCCCAGGCCGCCGCACGCAGCGTCCCGTTCGACATCGCGGTAGTCGACCTCGGGCTTCCCGGCATGGATGCGCTCGAGCTGGCGCGCACCATCCGCGCGCGCGCCGACATCGGCAAGCTGCGACTGGTCATGCTGACCCGCCGCCACGTGGATATGCGCAACGCTCAGGACGCGGGCTTCAACGCCTGCCTCGTCAAGCCGGTGCGCCAGACGATGCTGTACGAATGCCTGGTCAACATCATGGCGGGCCGGCCGCAAGAGGCGCTCGCGGCGCCGGCCGTGTCCAAGCCGGCCACCACGGCGCCGACGTCCGTGCGCGGCAACATCCTCCTGGTCGAAGACAACCTCATCAACCAGCAGGTTGCGCTCGGCATTCTGCAAATCCAGGGCTACAGCGTCACCGTGGTCAGCGACGGCAGGGAGGCGCTCGAGGCCCACGCGCAAGGCGACTTCGATCTCATCCTGATGGACTGCCACATGCCCGAGATGGACGGCTACGAGGCCACCCGGGAAATCCGGCGGCGCGAGCGCCTGTCGAGCGGCAAGCGCATTCCGATCGTCGCGCTGACGGCCAACGCCATGGCGCGCGATCGCGAGGAATGTCTGAACGCCGGCATGGACGACCATCTGAGCAAGCCGTTCAACATGCTGGTCTTGCAGGAGATGCTGGCCCGCTGGCTGGCCCCGACGGAATCGAAGCAGACCGAGGCGGCCGAGCTTGCAGCGCAGGCGACCGCGAAAGCGGCGGAGGTTCTCGACCGGCAGATGCTGGACCAGCTGAGCAAAGTAGTGACCAACGGCAAGCCAGAGCTTCTGTCGCGCGTGATCAAGCTCTATCTGGTCGAGTCGCCGAAGCTCATACAGCAGCTGCAGCAGGCAGGCATGGAGGACAACGCGCCGCAGATCGCGAGCTGCGCCCATGCGCTCAAGTCGTGCAGCGCAAACGTCGGCGCGACGCTGCTGAGCCGCTATTGCACCGACATCGAGGCTTCGGCGCGCCGCGGCGATACGGACGACGCCCGCAAGATCCTGGCAAAAGTCGAGGCGGAACACGCGTGCGTGCAAAGCGCGCTGACTACGCAAGTCGAGCTGCTCGCCACTAGCAGGGCTTAAACTGAGGCTGCGATGAGAAAGACGATGGTCCTGGTACTGGGCATGCTCGCCGCCATGGCGGTCTCGGCGCACGACTGGCCAGCGAAGCCGGTGCGCTTCATCGTGCCCTACCCGCCGGGCGGCGGCACGGACGTGATCGCGCGCATCGTCCAGACCCGCCTGTCCGAAGCCCTGGGACAGCCGATCATCATCGAGAACCGCGGCGGTGCCGGCGGCGCGCTGGGGACCGAGGCGGCCGCGAAAGCGCTGCCCGACGGCTACACCTTCCTGTTCACGCTCTCGTCGCACACCATCAATCCGCTGCTCTACAAGCTCAACTTCGATATCGAGCGCGATTTCAGCCCCGTCAGCCTGATCGTCAGCGTGCCGCAGCTGATCGCCGCTTACCCCGGCGCGCACATCGAGAGCATGCAGGACGTCGTCGCGATGGCGAAGCTGCAGCCGGGCAAGCTCGCTTTCGCCTCGGTCGGCAACGGCACGCCGTCGCACATCGCCGGCGAGCTGCTCAAGCTGCGGACCGGCATCGATATCGTCCATGTGCCCTACAAGGGCGGCGGGCCGGCCGTCGCCGACACGCTCGGCGGGCAGGTGCCGCTGCTCATGGTCACGATGCCTGCGGCCATGTCGCACGTGCGCGCCGGCAAGCTGCGTGCGCTGGCGGTGACGACGCGCCGGCGCAACCCCGGAGCGCCGGAAATTCCGACGGTCGCCGAGGCGCTGCAGATTCCCGACTACGAGGTCGACTCCTGGTACGCGATGTTCGCGCCGGCGAAGACGCCCGCGGCGATCGTGTCGCGGATGCAGAAGGAAATCGCGCGCACCATCGAGCTGCCGGATGTCAAGCACAAGCTCCTCGAGCAGGGCGGCGACACGGTCGGCTCCACGCCCGAAGAGCTCGACAAGGTCGTGAAAGGCGAGTTGCGCAAGTGGGCCGAGCTGATCCGCGACGCGCACATCAAGGTGGAGTGAGCGCTGCCTCAGTAACCGCGGGCAGCACAGCCTTCGAGCCCGTCGAAGGCCTGCTGGACAACACGCCGATCACAGCAGGGCGCTACATCGCGCATGTCGCCGTGCCGTGCCGCGATCTGGCGGAGGCTGCCCGCTGGTACGCGGAAGTCCTCGGCGCGCAGCCGGTGCGGATCCTCAAGGACCGCGTCACCTTCAGCTTCGGCGGTGTCCTGCAGCTGGTCTGTCACCTGGAGCGGCGCTCGATCGTGTCCAATCCGCGCGCGTACCCGCGGCATCATGGCCTTACGTTCGTGCGCATGGCAGATTTTTCCAGGCTGGAAGGCCACGTCGCGAAGCTTGGCGTCAAGTTCCTGGTGCGCCCGTCGCTGCGATTTGCGGACAGCGCTCACGAGCATCGCTACTTCATGGTGGCCGATCCTTCCGGCAACGTGGTGGAGTTCAAGTGCTACGCTCGGCCGGAATCTAGTTACTAGGCCAGGTTTCAGCGGATCAGGATCGCCCGATAGTCGTTGACGTTGGTGCGGGTCGGACCGGTCATCACCAAGTCGCCGAGCGCGCTGAAAAAGCCGTAGCTGTCGTGCCGCGCGAGCAGCGCCTTGGCGTCCCGCCCGCGCGTCATGCTGTCGGGCGTGAGGATGGCGCCGGCGTTGTCCTCCGAGCCGTCGATGCCGTCGGTGTCGGCGGCGAGCGCCCAGACGCCGCCGGTCTCGATGCCGAGCGACAGCAGGAACTCGGCGCAGCGCCCGCCACGTCCCCCTTCGCCGGTAATGGTGACGGTGCATTCGCCGCCGGAGATCAGCGCCACCGGCGGCTTCCAGGGCGCGCCGTACCTGCGGATCTCGTGCACCAGCGCCGGCTGCCGCCTCGAGCGAGCCATGCGCCGTGGCGATCACCTTGTTCCGCGCTTTCGCGAACGCGGGATCGCCGGGCTTCGGCGTCTCGTCCGCCGCTTTTTCCAGCCTTGCTTTCACGGACGCCGGAGGTTCCACCTTGTAGCGCGCGAGGATCTCGCGCGCGTCGGCGTAGGTGGTCGGATCGGGCGTGCAGGGCCCGGAGGCGATGTGCGTCGGCAGGTCGCCCGTGACATCGGAGATGATCAGCGCCACCACAGGTGCGCGCGAGGCGGCGGCAAGGCGTCCGCCGTGGATCGCCGAGAGGTGCTTGCGCACCGTGTTCATCTCCTGGATGGTGGCGCCGCTCTTCAGCAGCTGCGCGGTGACCCTCTTGAGATCGGCCATCGGCACATCCGGCGCCGGCAGCGACAACAAGCTGGAGCCGCCGCCGGAGAGCAGCGCGAGCAGCAGGTCATCTTCGGTCAGCGCTTTTACATTCTGGAGAATCTCGCGGGCCGCGGCTTCGCCGGCTTCATCGGGCACGGGATGGCCCGCTTCGACCACGCGGATGCGCCTGGTCGGCACGCCGTGCCCGTAGCGCGTGATGGCGATGCCGTCGAGTTCGCCGCGCCAGTGCTCTTCGACCGCCGCGGCCATCGAGGCGGCCGCCTTGCCGGCGGCGGCGACATAGGTCCTGCCCTTCGGCGGCTGCGGCAGGTGCGGAGCGAGGATCGCGCGCGGATCGGCGGCGGCGACTGCGGCGCGGAAGCTTTCCTCCAGCAGCGCGCGCATTGCGATGAACTGCGCAGGAGCGCTCAGCCGAACTTCTGCCGGGCGGCGTCGGGGCCGAGGTTGTAGAAGTTCGGGTAGGTCTCGGCGAACACGCGCTTGATGTCCTGCGCCGGCACGTCGGCAAAGCTGCCGCGATCGCGCAGGTACTCCATGTGGCGCCGGTTGTCCTGGTCGAACGGATGGAAGATCGAGTCCGTGCGGCCGTCGAACTCGAGCGGCTTGACGCGGAACTTGGTGCACAGGCTCAAGTTGAATGCCGGCGTCGCCTTGACCCATTTGCCGTCGAGGAGGAGTTCGGTGTAGCCGTGGTAGACGAAAAGATCGGTGCCCATCTTCGCCGTCAGCTCTGGCGTGGTGAGGTGGTTCTTGACGTCGGCGAAGGCGACACGCGCCGGGATCTCCGCGGCGCGCGCGCAGGCGGCGAGCAGCGCTGCCTTGGAGACGCACCAGCCCATGCGGCGCTCGAGGCAGGCCGAGCCGCGATAGCTGTCGTCGGCGAGAAAGTTCTGGAACGGGTTGTAGCGGATGCGGTCGCGCACGGCGTAGTAGAGCGATACCGCCTTCTCGCGAGCGTCGGCGCCGCGGGCATGCTCGGCGGAAAAGGTCCGCACCGCGGGGTGGGCGCTGTCGACAAAATTTCCCGGCTGCAAATACTCGTTCATTTGTCGAGCTTCATCAGTTTGCGCGCGCCCAAGTAGAGCGGGCTCGCCTGGTCGGCCAAGCCGTCGACCACGGAGAAGTGGTTCTTGCCCGGCATCGGGATGTCCCCGGCAAACGCGCTGCGCCAGCGCTCGCCGAGCAGCGTGTTCTGCCGCAGGAACTCGCTCGATTCATCGCCGCCGACGCAGGTCATCACCGGGGCGCGCGTCGCCGGCGGCATGAAGGCGGGCGACAGGCGCATGGCGCTCGCTTCGTCCAGGCGCAGGTCGACGTTCAGCCAGTCGATGTCGACGAGCGGCCGCAGGTCATACAGTCCGCTGATCGCGAGTCCCCCCTTCCACAGGTCCTTCGGCAGCTGCGGGTCGAACACCGGCCAGATCGCGGCCATCAGCATCGCGGTGAGATGCCCGCCGGCGGAATGGCCGCCGACGTAGAGTCGGTCCTGGTCCATGCCGTAGTCCTCGGCGTGCAGCCATAGCCAGCGGCTCGCGCGCAGCATCTGCCGCACGATCTCTTCCATCGACACCTTGGGGCACAGATCGTAGTTGACCACCGCAGCCGAGATGCCGCCGTCGACTAGCGTCGGCGCGAGGAACGAGAAATCCTTCTTGTCGAGCGAGCGCCAGTAGCCGCCGTGGATGAACATCAGGCAGCTGCCGTCGCCCTTGCGCGCCGGGAACAGATCGATCGCCTCGCCCGGCGCGTCGCCGTAGCGCAGGTCGAGGTGGCAGGTCATCGTGGCGCGCGCGTGTTGCGAGCTCTCGGCCCAGCGCGCGAAGTACTGCGGGTGGTCGGGGACCAGTTCGCGATTGTTGTAGAGCTTCGCGAGCATTCCCTTGTCCGGTGCGTTCATCCCCTTCTTTCCCTCCACAGGCCCATCGCTTCCTGCCCCGGCCGGTCGGAGAAGGAGAACAGCACCGTCTCGCCCGCGGTCTGGAAGCTCACTGGCACCCAAGAGGGCACCACCAACGTATCGCGCGGCTCGAACTCGAAGCTCTCGCTTCCAATGGTGACGCGCCCGCCGCCTTCCACCACTGAATAGATCGTGCCGTCGGTGGCGCGATAGGGCTGCGAGCGGAAGCCATTGGGCAAGAGCTGGATGAATGCCGCGATGGTCGGCATCGCGTGTCCGCCGGTGAGCGGATTGACGAACTGCATCTTCCAGCCGTGGCAGGGATCAGCCTCCTGGTCGCGCGACAGCAGGTCGAGCGATTCGCGGCTGCGTGCATACGGGTAGTTGAAGATCGGCGACGTCTTGCCGAATGGCGCCGCCGCGCCGAGGGGCGCCAGCCCATTGCCGAAGCGCGCGGTCGCCGCGCCTTCGCTGCGCGCCACCGGCTGCACCTCCTCCGGATAGACCTCGTGGAACTGCGCCGCGAAGAGCTCGACGATGCGGATGTCGAGGCCGTCCATCCACACCACCGGCTCGCTGCCCGGATTGCCGTGGTCATGGAAGGTCCAGGACGGCGTGATGATGAAGTCGCCCGGGTACATCGTGGTGCGCTCGCCGTCGACGGCGGTATAGGCGCCCGAGCCCTCGACGATGAAGCGCAGCGCCGACTGGCTGTGGCGGTGGCTCGGCGCGATCTCGCCCGGCAGGATGAGCTGCAGGCCGGCGTAAAGGCTCTGCGTGATGCACGACTCGCCGCGCATGCCGGGGTTCTCGAGCACCAGCACGCGCCGGATCGCCTCCTTCGCGGTGATCAGCTTGCCGGCCTCGGTGATGTGCGGCCTGACGTCCTTGTACTTCCACAGGTAGGGTTTGCAGCGCGTCGCGGGCTCATCGGGAATCAGCGCATGCAGCACTTCCCAGAGCGGCGCGGTGTTCTGCTTGTCCATGCGCCGGTACAGGTCCTGGCGTGCATTGCTTGCGGTGTGGGGAACACTGGCCATGGCGATTTCCTTCTAGGCGGATTTTACGGGCTTCATCCACACCACGGGCTTGCCCAGCGCGGTGCCGAGCGCCTTGCCTTCCGGATCGGCAAGTGCGGCTTCGCGCGCCTTGCGGATCGCTTTCGCCTGCTCGCGCGGGTCCGCGGTCGGCGGGTTCTCGATCAGCGCGTCGGCGATGGCGAGGAAGTTGCCCTTGCCGCGCCGGTGCGTCTCGCCGTAGCCCTTGATGAGGCGCGCACACTCCGCGATCTCGTAAGCGAGGCCCGCATCGCGCCGGGCGGCTTCGGCCACCATGCCGAGCCAGCGCTCGATCAGCGCCTGCTCCTCGACGTAGCGGTAGCTCATCGGCCGCAGCGGCCGCATCCAGGCGAGCGAGCGCACCAGCAGGTAGCCGAAGAAGCCGGAAGTCCTGATGTGCATGCCCACGTTGTAGGCGTCGAGCTTGCCGCGCTTTTCGGCGCCCGGCTTCAGGTAATCGATCACCACCACCGGCTCGTCTTCCTTCGCGCCTACTTCCCGGCGCACGCGCTCGAAGCGGCTCGCCCGGGTCTTGAGGTCGGCCACGCGGATGATGTCCTCGTAGCTCATCCAGGTCGCGAGGTGGCGCGCCACCGTCGCCGCAACTTTCGCATCTGAATTCAAAAACGGTTCCAACCGCTTGCGGTACAGCTCCGCATAGCGCTCGCCCTGGTAATCCTTCAGCCGCTCGGCAGCGATCGCCGTAATTTCGTGCAGCTCCGTCGCGCGTTTCGGCGGCGCTGGCTGCTCAGGCTCGCCTCGGCGCCGCGGCCGGCCTTGCGGATCGCACCCTCGCAGGCTTCTCTGCTCACGGGAAGGACGCCGCTTCCCGCCATGGCGCCGAACAGCACGGCGTTGATCACCGTGCCGCTTTCCTGCGCCAGCTTGCGCATGTCGAAAAGCACCGCGTTCTTCGCGAGCTGGCGCCCAGCGGCGAGCACCTTGTCGCTGTCGAAGCGGCCGTCGGCCATCTGCATCTTCTCCACAGTGGCGTAGATGCGATGCGTCGAGGCGATCAGCGTGGTGCGCTCGGGGCTGACGTAGCCGTTCTGCATCGCGCGCCCGGCCTCGACCAGCTCGGAGGCCACCATGATGTCGACGTTCCCGGGGCTCGGCGTGAGCGAGAGCACCGGCTCCCGGCCGCCGAGGTCCGCTTTGCCCACCGGATAAATCTCGAGGTAGTAGGTCGTCGCGCCGGTGCGCTGCGCCACGCCCGGGATCGACGTCGACTGCGCCGGCAGCCCGCTTTCGGTCGCGGCTTCCATCAGCCAGTCGGCCATGACGCCGCCGCCTTCGCCGCCGAGCGCGGCAATCAGGATCGTGATGGGCCGCTCGGGAAGGTTCATAGCTTGGTCACCAATTTGTCCCACAGCGTGGCGTTCTGAACCACCTCGGCGCGATAGAACGAGGGGCAGAGCACCGCGGCATGCGCGTTCTCGCCGCACAGGCCGCAGCCGACGCAGCCGTCGATCACCGTGGCGACCGGATCGGTGCGCAGCGGATCCGGGTTGTCCTTGACCGTCAGCGTCGGGCAGCCGGAGAGCCGGATGCAGGAGTGATCGCCGGTGCAGGTGTCCTCGTCGACGCCGTACTTCACCCGTATGGTTCTTTTACCTTCGGAAAGTCGTTTGGAAACCGCAGGCCGCAGGCGCCGCTGGCGCTCGAGCTGGCATTCGCCCTCGGCGATGATCACCTTGAGACCCGGATAATCCGTCTCCATCGCTTCCTTGTAGACCTTGGAGACCTCGCCCACCTTGTAGTTGTTGACCGTGCGCAGCCACTTCACGCCTAGCCCAGTGAGCGTGTTCTCTATGGTGCGGTCCGCATCAACCGCGCTTTGCCCGACGGCCACCATGCGCGCGTCCTCCGGCGGCGACGAAAGCAACTCCTGCGTGCCGGTCGCCGAGGCGTAGCCGTTCTTCATGATCACCAGCACGCCATCGCCCTTGTTGAGCAGGTTGGAGGCGACGCCGGAGAGCAAGCCGTTATGCCAGAAGCCGCCGTCGCCCATGATCGCCACCGGGCGTCGCGACGACATCGGCGAGACGCCGGCGGCGGAGGCGAGGCTCATGCCGTAGCCGAGGAGCGTATTGCCCTGCGAGAACGGCTCGAAGGAGCCGAAGCAGTGGCAGCCGACATCCATCGAGACGTGCGGTCGCCCGATGTCCTGCGCGACGAGCTTCATCGCCGAGAATACCGGGCGCTCGGGGCAGCCGACGCAGAAGGTCGGCGGACGTGCGGGAAGGAGGCCGAGCAGCTCGGCTGCCTTCTGCTTCGTGCCGCCGACGGCGTCCAGCCATTTCTGTCCGGGCGAGAGGTCGAGATGCGGCGCGTGCTCGGCGAGGAACTTTGCGAGGCCGCGCACCAGAGCCTCGACGCTGTAGTCGCCCGCCATGTGCATGCAGTCCTTGCCGTGCAGCTTCGCCGGCACGTCGCGCCGGCGGAGGTGCGTGGCGATCTCCTGCTCGATGAACTCGGGCTGGCCCTCCTCGAGAACGAGGACCGCTTTCTTGCCGCTGCAGAACTGGACCATCTCCTCGGGCACGAGCGGATACACCACGTTGAGCGCGAGGATCGGAACGCGGCTCGCGCCGAAGGCGTCGGCGAGCCCCAAGGTCTTCAGCGCGAGCAGGAGGCTGTTGTAGAGACCGCCCTGCACGATGATGCCGAGCGAGCTTTCCGCTCCCGCGAAGACCTCGTTCAGCTGGTGCTCGGTGATGAATTTGCGCGCGGCGGGCAGGCGCACGTCGGATTTGAGCTTCTCCTGCCGGAAGATCGCCGGCGGATGCGCCAGGCGATCGTAGATGAATTCCTTCGGCGGTCCCTCCAGCTTTGCCTGCGTGGAAACCGCCGGGGCCCGATTGCTTTTGGTGACGAAGCTGCCCCGCACGTGGCACGCGCGGATGCGCAGCTCCATCATCACAGGCGTGTTCGAGGCTTCGGAAAGCTCGAAACCGCGCTCGACCATCTCGACGATCTTCGGCAGGCTGGGACGCGGATCGAGCAGCCACATCAGCGACTTCAGCGCATAGGCGTGGCTGCGCTCCTGGGCGACGACGCCGCCTTCGCCGTAGTCCTCGCCCAGCACGATCAGCGTGCCGCCCATGACGCCGGCGCTCGCGAGATAGGAAAGCGCATCGGCCGCGACGTTGGTGCCGACGATCGACTTCCAGGTCACCGCGCCGCGCATCGGGTAATTGATCGATGCACCCAGCATCGCCGCTGCCGAGGCTTCGTTGGTGCAGGCTTCGACGTGCACGCCGAGCTCGTCGAGGTAGTCGCGCGCCTGGACCATCACGTCCAACAGGTGCGACACTGGCGCGCCCTGGTAGCCGCCGACGTACGAGACGCCGGACTGCAGCAGCGCCTTCGTTACCGCGAGGATGCCCTCGCCGTGGAAGGTCGCGCCGTCGCCCAGGCGCAGCGACTCGATCTCTTTAGTGAATTGACGTTCCACGCAGCCTCGAAACCAGCTTGTCCCACCAGCTGGGGTTTTGAATGACTTCCGCTCGGTAGAACGACGGGCACAGCACCGCGGCATGCGCGTTCTCGCCGCACAGGCCACAGCCGACGCAGCCGTCGATCACCGTGGCGACCGGGTCGGTGCGCAGCGGATCGGGGTTGTCCTTGATCGTCAGCGTCGGGCAGCCCGACAGGCGAATGCACGAGTGGTCGCCGGTGCAGGTGTCCTCGTCGACGCCGTACTTGACGCGCACGTTGCGCTCGCCCTTCTTCAGCTTCTCCGCAACGACCGGCTTGAGCTTGCGCTGCCGCTCGAGCTGGCATTCACCCTCGGCGATGATGACCTTCAGACCCTTGTAATCGGTCGTCATCGCTTCCTTCAGGGTCTTGGCCACTTCCCCGACGCGATAGTTGTCGACCGTCTTCATCCAGCCCACGCCGACGCCCTCGAGCGCTTGCTCGATGCTGATGTCTTCCTTCGCTTCGAGCTGTAGCCGTTCTTCATGATGACGAGGATGCCGTCGTTCTTGTTGAACACGGAGTTGGCGATGCCGGTGGTGAGGCCGTTATGCCAGAAACCGCCGTCGCCCATCATCGTCACCGTGCGACGCGCCATCGCCGGGTGGATCGCCGAGTTCGACGCAAGGCCCAGGCCGTAGCCGAGCACTGTGTTGCCGATGTTGAAGGGTGGCAGCGTGGAGAAGAGGTGGCAGCCGATGTCCGCCGACAAATGGAACTTGCCGCTCTCCTTCTCCAGGATCTTCATCGCCGAGAAAACGGGCCGCTCCGGACAGCCGACGCAGAAGCCCGGCGGGCGCGCCGGCAGCGCACCGAGCAGTTGGGCCGCGCGCTCCTTCAGGGATTTGATCGGCGCGACCGCTTGTTCGCGGCCGAGAAATTTGGAAATGCCGGTGAGCACCACCTCGCCGGTGTACTCGCCGGCGAGCGGCAGCACGTCCTTGCCGTGCACCTTCACCGCGTTGATGTCCTGGCGGCGCAGCGCGGCGAGGA
>VBCP01000549.1 GCA_005888925.1 Betaproteobacteria bacterium
GCTCGCGACGCGATAGCAATAGCGCTCGAGCCCGGCCCAGTCGAGGTAGCGCGTCTGGCGCAGGTCCATCTCCATGCCGTCGATGATCTCGTTCAGGCGCTCGGCGGTAATGCCGAACGCCTCGCGGTGCGGTTCGAGCGCGCGGGTCACCGGATGCTGCGGTCTTCCGGCAAAGAGATTCGCGACTTCGGCGCGCCACCAGGCGAGCTTCGCCGCGGACACTTGCGGATCCATGCCTTCATCGACGACGTCATCAACCTCGCGGCAGAACGCATAGAGCGCGGTGATGGCGCGGCGGCGCTCGGGAGGAAGGAAGAGAAATGAGTAGTAGAAGCTCGAGCCGCTCGAGGCTGCCTTCTGCTGGCAGTATTCGTCGGGTGTCATAGGAGAAAAATCGGTCCCGATTTTTCAGGCCGCGCGGAACAGCAGCAGCGGCCAGTCGAAGGCGCGCAGCACCGGCCGGCGCCGGAAGACGTCGTAGTTCGCCTGCTCGATCTTCTCGAGGATGCGCAGGCCGCCCTGGATGGTGGCGCGGATCTCGAGGCCGATGCGCCCGGGCAGCGAGCGCGCGAGCGGCTGGCCCGAGAGGATCATGGCCCGCGAGCGGTCGACCTGGAATGCCATCAGAGCGCGCCAGGCGCTGTCGCAGCGCTGCTCCGCGATGTGGCGCTCGCTCACGGCGTGGCGCGCCATCTCGTCCTGCGGCAGATAGATGCGGCCTTTCGCGAAGTCGAGCTCGACGTCCTGCCAGAAGTTGATGAGCTGCAGCGCGGAGCATACGGCGTCCGAGGCCGCGAGGTCGCTTTCAGACGTTCGTTTGAAAAGTGCGAGCAGCAGCCGGCCCACGGGGTTCGCCGAGCGGCGGCAGTAGTCGAGCAGCTCGGGGAAATCGGCATAGCGCTTCTTGGCTACGTCCTGGGCGAAGGCGCTGATCAGATCGCCGAAGAGGGGCAGCGGCAGCGCGTGCTCGCGCACGATTCTCGCTACGTCGGCGAACAGGGGCTCGGCCGGGATCTCGCCCGCCGCGATGCGCTCGAGCGAACGCTGGTAGTCGCTTAGCCTGCGAAGCCGTACATCGTCCGTATCGGCACCTTCGTCGGCGATGTCGTCCGCGCTTCGCGCGAAGCGGTAGATGATCTCGACCGGGGAGCGGAGCCGCCTGGGCAAAAGCAGCGATGCGACCGGGAAGTTTTCGTAATGGCCGACCGGCATGCAATGAAATTCGAAAAGGCAGCGCGGGTATAATACGTTGTTTTTTTCCCGCTTTTTGGCTTCCGGACAGCGGCGAGGGTGGCGGAATTGGTAGACGCACCAGCCTTAGGAGCTGGCGCCGCGAGGCATGTGGGTTCGAGTCCCTCCCTTCGCACCATCACGTAAAAGCGCAACGGCAGATTGACTTAGGAAATGGCGAACGTGGAAACGCTAGAGGGTCTCGAGCGGCGCGTCTCGATGACGCTGCCTGCAAACGACATCGAGCGCCAGGTCGACGAGCGCCTGAAGAAGCTCGCGCGCAACATCCGCATGCCGGGCTTCCGGCCCGGCAAGGTGCCGATGAAGATCGTCGCGCAGACCTACGGACCGCAGGTGCGCTCCGAAGTGCTGAGCGACGCGGTGCAAAAGGCCTTCACCGACGCGGTGAAGGAAGCGAACCTCAAGGTGGCCGGCTATCCGCGCATCGAAAAGAAGGACGGCGCCGATGCCGCGGCGCTCGAGTTCAGCGCGACCTTCGAGGTCTATCCGGAAGTGAAGCTGGGCGATCTCGCCAGCGTCGCGATCGAGCGCCCGCAGGTGAGCGTGGACGATGCGGCGGTGGAGAAGACGATCGGCATCCTGCGCAAGCAGCGCACGCGCTTCGTGTCCGTTGCGCGTGGGGCGAAGGAAGGCGATCGGCTGACGGTCGACTTCGACGGCACGATCGACGGCCAGCCCTTCGCCGGCGGCAAGGCGGAGAACTTCGTCTTCGCGCTCGGCGAAGGCCGCATGCTGCCGGAATTCGACGCCGCGGCGCGCGGCATGTCGGAAGGCGAGTCGAAGAGCTTCGAGCTCGGCTTCCCCGAGGACTATCACGGCAAGGAAGTGGCGGGAAAGCGCGCGTCGTTCCAGCTCACGGTGAAGAAGGTCGAGGAGCCGCAGCTCCCCGAGCTCGACGCCGAATTCGCGAAGACGCTCGGCGTCGGCGACGGCGACCTCGACAAGATGCGCGAGGAAATTCGCGCCAACGTCGAGCGCGAGACCGCGAAGCGCGTCGAGGCGCGCGTGAAATCGCAGGTGCTGCAGGCGCTGCTCGACGCCACGCCGCTCGAGCTGCCGAAATCGCTCATCCAGATGGAAGCGCAGCAGCTGGTCGAGCGCGCGGGGGCCTATCTCCAGGCGCGCGGGCTGAAACCGGGGCAGGTGCCGCTCGATCCCGCCGCGTTCGAGCAGACCGCGAAGCGCCGCGTCGCGCTCGGCCTGATCATCGGCGAGCTCGCGCGCACGGAAAACCTCCAGCCCAAGCCCGCCGAGGTGCGCGCGGTCGTCGAGCAGGAGGCGCACAGCCGCAGCGGCTCTCGGAGATGGAAGGTGTGGCGCTCGAAGCCAATGTCGTGAAGTGGGTCTTGTCGAAGGCGAAGGTCGAAGACAAGCCGATGCCGTTCGACGATCTGATGGGAGCGAGCGCTTGAACTGGGAAAGGACTTCTGACGTTAAAGACCTCGGGCTGATCCCGATGGTCATCGAGCAGTCGGGGCGCGGCGAACGCGCCTACGACATCTACTCGCGGGTGCTGAAAGAGCGCGTGGTGTTCCTGGTCGGGCCGGTGACGGAAATCACGGCGAACCTGATCGTGGCACAGCTCTTGTTCCTCGAGTCCGAGAACCCCGACAAGGACATCTTCTTCTACATCAACTC
>VBCP01000552.1 GCA_005888925.1 Betaproteobacteria bacterium
GCCGCCTTGGGCTCGATCCGCTCTACGTGCGCCTGCGCAACCTCTACGGCGAAGCGCCGCGCAACGTCACGCACTATGGCATGACGCTGCGCGACAACGTGCTGCCCGAGCTCCTCGCCGAGCTCGAGACGCGCTCTGACTACCGCGCGCGCTGCGCGCGCATCAAGGAATGGAACGCGAGCCACCAGCTGATCAAGCGGGGCATGGCGCTCACGCCGGTGAAATTCGGCATCGCGTACACCGCGACGCAGATGAACCAGGGCGGCGCGCTCGTGCACCTGTACACCGACGGCAGCGTGCACCTGAACCACGGCGGCACCGAGATGGGCCAGGGGCTCTTCATCAAGGTGGCGCAGATCGTCGCCGAGGAATTCGCCATCGACATCGCGCGCGTGCACATCACGGCCACGTCGACCGGCAAAGTGCCGAACACCTCGCCCACCGCTGCGTCGAGCGGCACCGACATCAACGGCGAAGCGGCGCGCGCCGCATGCCGCACGTTGAAGGAGCGCCTGGTCAGTTACTGCGCCGGCGCCTACGGCGTGAAGCCGGAGGAAGTGCTCTTCGCCGGGAACGAAGTGCGCATCGGCAACGCAAAGCGGCTCGAGTTTGCGCAGCTCGTGCGCGAGGCCTATCAGGCGCGCGTGTCGCTATCGGCGACCGGCTACTGGCGTACTCCAGAGATCCATTTCGACCGCGACACGTTCCAGGGCGAGCCGTTCTACTACTTCGCCTACGGTGCCGCAGTGTCTGAGGTGGCGATCGACACGCTCACCGGGGAGTCGCGGCTCCTGCGTGCCGATCTCCTGCACGACGTCGGCCGCTCGCTCAACCCGGCAATCGACCGCGGCCAGGTCGAAGGCGGCTTCATCCAGGGCATGGGCTGGCTGACGATGGAAGAGCTCGTCTGGGACGCCAAAGGCGCGCTGCTCACGCATGCGCCGTCGACCTACAAGATCCCGGTGGCGAGCGATTGCCCGCCGCAGTTCAACGTCTGGCTGTGGGAGCGCGGCGAGAACGTGCGCGATGTCGCCTATCGTTCCAAGGCGGTCGGCGAGCCGCCGCTGATGCTCGCGCTGTCGGTGTTCCACGCGATCTACGATGCGGTCGGCTCGACCCGCGCGACGAAAGATCCGGTGCCGCTCGAAGCGCCGGCAACGCCGGAAAACATTCTCAGGGCTCTGCATGCCCTCGCTCATTGAAATCCGCGTGCTCGAGACGCGCGGCTCGGCGCCGCGCGAGGCCGGTACGCGCATGTGGGTTGGCGCAGCCGAGACGCGCGGCACCATCGGCGGCGGCAACCTCGAGTACACCGCGCTCAAGATCGCGCGCGAGATGCTGCTGTCGGGGGAGACGCAGCGCAAAAGAAAATTCGCGCTCGGCGATGCGCTCGGCCAGTGCTGCGGCGGCGCGGTGACGCTGGAGTTCACGCGCAAGGAAGCGATGGAGGTCGAGCCCGCGCCGGCGATGCACATCGCGCTGTTCGGCGCCGGGCACGTCGGCAAGGAGCTCGCGCGCATCCTTGCGCGGCTGCCCTGCAACCTCACCTGGATCGATCCGCGCCCGGATGTGTTCCCCGCAGGCGTGGGCGCCAATACCAGGGTGGTGATCGAAGAGGAGCCGGCCTGGATGGTGGACGAAGCGCCGCCCGGCGCGTGCTACCTCGTGATGACGCACAGCCATGCGCTCGACCTCGAGATCGTCGAGCGGGTGCTGAAGCGAAACGATTTCCGCTTCCTGGGGCTGATCGGCTCCGAGACGAAGGCGGCGAAATTCCGCGCCCGGCTGAAGGCGCGCGGCATCGATGCATCGCGGCTGGTATGCCCGATCGGGCTCGTCAAGGCAGGCAAGCATCCGGCCGAAGTGGCGGTGTCGGTCGCGGCTCAGCTCATCGCGCTGCAGCCCAGCGTCCCAGCAGCGAGCGCTCCTCTTCGCTCATCTGCGTAAGGTTGCCGGGCGGCATCGCCCGCGTCAGCACCGCCTGCTGCCGAATCTGCACCACCTGCGCGCGGATGCGCTCCGGCGTGTCGAGCATCACGCCCTTCGGCGCCTCCGCGAGTCCCTGAAAGCTAGGCTTTTGCGCGTGGCAAGCGACGCAGCGCGCCTCAATCACCTTTTGCACCTCGGATAGCGGCACCGCCGCACCCGCGGTTTCGGTTTTGGGCGCGATGAGCCACGCCGCCACGGCGATGGCCGCCACGCCTGCGATCCAGACCCAGGCCGGCGCCCGCCCCTTGTGCCGCAGCACGAACCAGACGCGGATCAGCGCGCCGGCGAGCGTCATCGCTACGAGCAAGAGCCAGCTCCACCGGTGGCCGAAGGTCATCGCATGGTGGTTCGAGATCATCGCGAACACGACCGGCAGCGTGAAGTAGGTGTTGTGCACGCTGCGCTGCTTGCCCATCGCGCCGTCCTTCGGGTCGGGCTCGCGGCCTTCGCTCACCGCCTCGACCATGCGGCGCTGGCCGGGGATGATCACGTGCAGGACGTTCGCGCTCATGATCGTGCCGAGGATGGCGCCGTAGTGGATGAAGGCGCCGCGGCCGCTGAAGATCTGCATCAGCCCCCAGGCAGCCGCGGCGAGGAAACCGAGCAGCACAATGGCGAGTGCGCGCTCGTCGAGGGGCGAACGGCACAGGCCTTCGTAAACCGCGAGGCTGAGCACGAGCGTGCCGATGCCGATGCCGATCGCGGCGCCTTTGGAGAGCGGCATCACCGTGGGGTCGATCAGGTAGAGCTCGGCGTTGACGTAGTACATGAGCACGAGCAGCGCGAAGCCCGTAATCCAGGTCCAGTACGCCTCCCACTTGAACCAGTGCAGTGTCGCCGGCAGTTGCGCCGGGCCGAGCTTGTACTTCTCGGCGCGGTAGAAGCCGCCGCCGTGGATCGCCCAGAGCTCGCCGGCGAGCCGCGGGTCCCTGGAAGGCTCGAGACGATCGTCGAGCCAGATGAAATAGAACGAGGCGCCGATCCAGGCGATGCCGACGATGACATGCGCCCAGCGCAGCAGCAGGTTCAGCCAGTCGAGGAGATAGGCCTCCAAGCTAGGCGCCGCCGCGGAAGCAAGAGTAGCCCCACGGCGTGCATTTGAACGGCAGGTGATAGTGCTGCTGCGGCTCGGCGATGCCGAAGTGATAGTGCACGACATCGAGGAACGGCTGCTGCGGCAGCGCGACGTCTTCCTGCCGCCGATAGTAGTCGGCGACGTGAAACACCGCTTCGTACGACCCGCGCTCGAACGTGGCGCCTAGCGCGGGATGCTCCAGGAGGCCTTTGGCGTTGGTCGCGCAGCTAGCGATCACTTTGCCGTCGGCGCCCAGCAATTCGATCTGCATTCCAGCGGCTACGACGCCGCGCGACACATCGACGACGTGGATCGAGATGCCGGGCATTGAAGCTAGTTGAGCTTTGCGCCCGAGTCCTTGACCGGCTGGTGCCAGTCCCTCACCTGGTTCGCGACAAAGGCGGTGAATTCCTCCGGCGTCATGTCGCGGCCCTGCACGCCGAGCTCGGTGAGGCGCTGCGTGATCTTCGGATCCGCCAGCGACTTTTTCATCGCGGCGTGCAGCCGCGCGATCACTTCGCGCGGCAGGCCGGCAGGGCCCGAAACGCCGAGAAAGTTTTCCGCGACCAGCTTCTTGTATCCGTACTCGAGCACGCTCGGCACCTCGGGCGCCATGGGCGCGCGGGCCGACGAAGTGACGGCGATCGCACGGAGCCGCCCGTCCTTGATGAAGGGCACGTTCTGCGGCAGGGTGTCGATCGCGAGCTTGATCGTTCCCGGCAAAAGATCGTTGTGCATCGGCGCGGAGCCCTTGTAGCCGACGTGCTCCATCTTCAGGCCCTGCTCGTTCTTCATCGTCTCCCCGACAATGTGGCCGATCGAGCCGATGCCGCCGGAGCCGTAGTTGACGGCATTGGACTGGGCCTTGATCCACGCGATCAGCTCGCCTAAGTTCTTCGCCGGCACGCCCGGATGCACGACAAACACGTTGGCCACCGAGCCGATGTAGCTCACGTGCGTGAAGCTCTTCACCGGGTCGTAGCGCGGCTCGTCCTGCATCGCCGGCGAGATGCTGATCGGCGAGCTGTTCGAGAGCAGCAGCGTGTAGCCATCCGGCGCGGCGCGCGCCGCCTCGAGCGCGCCGATAGTGCCGCCAGCGCCGGGCCTGTTGTCGACCACGACCGTCTGGCCGAGCTCGGTCTGTAGCGGAATGGCGATCAAGCGCGCGACGATGTCGGAAGATCCGCCAGGCGAGAACGTGACGATGACGCGCAGCGGCTTGGTCGGCCAGGACTGCGCGAACGCATTTCCGGCCACGAGCAGCAACAGGCTCAGCAACAGCTTCATCATTTAGCTCCCCCGGTAAGTGGTGTAGCCCCACGGCGAGCATAGCAGCGGGACATGGTAGTGCTGCGTGGCGTCGGCGATGGTGAAGCGCACGGGCACCCGGTCGAAGAACGCCGCGCCGACATGGAACACGAGCTCGTACGTTCCGCTTTTGAACTTGTCGCCTTCGAGCAGCGGCGCGTCGGTGCGGCCGTCCGCGTTGGTCTTGGTGTCCGCGACGAGGCTGCGCTTTTCGCCGTCGAGGCGGAACAGCTCGACGCGAATGCCGATCCCCGGCTTGCCGCGCGCGGTGTCGAGCACATGGGTGGTGAGCTTGCCCATCAATGTGCGCCGAACATCTGCTCCAGCCTCCCTCGCGTGATGTGCCCGATCAGCTCCAGCGCGGCGCCGAGCTCCACTTGGGCGTCGTTCGCCAGCCGGCGTTCCATTTCGTCAAGCACGCTCGCGCGCGACGCGTGCAGCTTCAGCGCGACGATGCATGGGAAGCCGAACTTTTCGCGATAGCGGCGGTTGAGCTCGCCGATGCGGCGAAACTCGTCCTTGCTCAGCGTCGTAAGTCCCAGGCGTGCCTGCTCGCTCCCCGAATGCGCGGTCAGTGTCCCCTCCTTGGCCTCGGCGCCGGCGAGCTCGGGATGCGCGCGCACCAGCGCCACCTGCTCTGCCGCCGAGGCTGCGAGCACCGCGCTCATCATCGCATGGTGCAGCTCGCCAACGGAGCCGAAAGGCCTGCGATCATAGGCGCGGCTTGCCACCCACGGCGAATGCTCGAACATCGCGCCGAGCTCGCTGACGAACGCGGCGGCGCCAAGGCGGTTCAGCTCGGCGAGCGTCACGCACAAAATATACTATCCGGCCATGCTGTCCGCCGAACGCATCATGCAGCGCTGCGACGCGCTTGCGCGCCATTCGGAGCTTCCGGGCGGACTGACGCGCGTGTTCCTCTCGCGCGAGAACCGCGCGGCGAACGAGCTGGTGCTCGGCTGGATGCGCGAAGCCGGCATGCAGGCGAGCGTGGATGCGATCGGCAACGTCGTCGGGCGCTACGAAGGACAACAGCAACCCTGCCTGATGCTCGGGTCGCATCTCGACACGGTGCGCGACGCCGGCCGCTACGACGGCATGCTCGGCGTGGTGAGCGCCATCGAATGCGTGGCGGCGCTCCACGAAAGGCGCAAGCGGCTGCCATTCGCCATCGAGGTGGTCGGCTTCGGCGACGAAGAGGGCGTGCGCTTCGCTACCACGATGCTCGGCAGCCGGGCGATCGCCGGCGCGCTCGATCCGGCAGTGCTGAAAACCACCGACGCTGCCGGTGTCAGCATCGAAGAGGCGCTGCGCGCGTTCGGCCTTGACCCCGCCGGCATGCGCGACGTGGCGCGTAAAAAGGGCAGCGTGGCGGCCTATGCCGAGCTGCATATCGAGCAGGGACCGGTGCTCGAAGCCGAGGGCCTTCCGGTCGGCGTCGTCACCGCCATCAACGGCTTTTCGCGCCTGCGGGTCACGCTGCAGGGCGAGGCCGGCCACGCCGGTACGGTGCCGATGAACCTGCGGCGCGACGCGCTCGCCGCCGCCGCCGAGTGCGTGCTCGCGATCGAGCGCATCGCGCGCGCCGATGTCGATCTCGTCGGCACCGTCGGCCGCATAGAGGCCCGGCCCGGCGCGATCAACGTCATCCCGGGCGAGGTGCAGTTCACCATCGACTTTCGCGCGCCGCGCGACGAGCTGCGCATGCAGGCAGTGGGCTCGGCGAGGGCGGAGGTGGAAGCGATCGCGGAAAAAAGGCACGTCGGCTGCCGCATCGAGATGCTGCAGGAGCTTGGCGTCGCCGCCTGCGCGCCCTGGCTGATGAGCCAGCTCGCGCGCGCGGTCGCTGCCGAGGGCTTTCCAGTTAGGAAGCTTCCTTCCGGCGCGGGCCATGACGGCATGGCGCTCAAGAACATCGCCGACATCGCCATGCTTTTCGTGCGCTGCAAGGGCGGCATCAGCCACAATCCGGCGGAATCGATCACCGAAGCCGACGCGGCGGTCGGCGCGAGGACCCTACTGCGCTTCATCGAGAACTTTGAACTACCCGCGTGACCTCGCGGGCTACGGTGCGAAACCGCCCAAGGCGAAATGGCCCCGCGGGGCGAGGCTCGCGCTGCAGTTCGTCCTCAACTACGAGGAAGGTGGCGAGAACAGCGTTTTGCATGGCGACAAGGCGTCCGAGTCATTCCTGGAGTCGCTCTACGAATACGGCTCGCGCGTCGGCGTCTGGCGCCTCCTCGATCTCTTCAAGCGCTACGACGCACCGCTCACGGTCTTCGGCGTGGCGATGGCGATGGAGCGCAACCCCGCTGCGGTCGAAGCGTTCATGAACGCCGGCCACGAGATCGCGAGCCACGGCTGGCGCTGGATCAACTACCAGGACGTGCCCCTCGAAACCGAGCGCGAGCACATGCAGCGCGCGATCGAGATCCAGCGGCGCCTGACCGGCGAGCGGCCGCTCGGCTGGTACACCGGGCGCACCAGCCCCAACACCCGGCGCCTGGTGATCGAGGATGGCGGCTTCGTGTACGACGCCGACGACTACAACGACGATCTGCCGTGGTACGACCTTCGCTATGGCAAGCCGCAGCTCGTGGTTCCATATACGCTCGACGCCAACGACATGCGCTTCGCGACGCCGCAGGGCTTCAATTCCGGCCAGCAGTTCTTCGATTACCTGAAGGACTCGCTCGACGTTCTTCATGCCGAGGGCGGGCGCATGATGTCGGTCGGCCTGCATTGCCGCCTCGTCGGCCGGCCGGGACGCCTCGCTTCGCTGGAGCGCTTTCTGCGTTATGCGAGCAGGAAACGCAAAGTGTGGATCGCGCGCCGCATCGACATCGCGCGCCACTGGCTGAAGCACCATGCCCATGGCTGAACAGATCAATCCCGCGCCGCGCCTGCTGATGGGCCCGGGGCCGATCAACGCCGATCCGCGCGTGCTGCGCGCGATGAGCGCGCAGCTCCTCGGCCAGTTCGATCCGCAGTTCCGCCAGTACATGGCGGAGAGCACCGAGCTCTATCGCGGCGTGTTCCAGACGAAGAACCGCTGGACGCTCCTCATCGACGGCACGGCGCGCTCCGGCATCGAGGCGGCGCTCGCCTCGCTGATCGAGCCGGGTGACCGGGTGCTCGTGCCGGTCTTCGGCCGCTTCGGCCATCTCAAGGTCGAGATCGCCAGGCGCTGCGGCGCCGAAGTCGTGGCGATCGAGACCGAATGGGGCAGCGTATTCGCCGCCGAGGTGCTCGAGCGCGAGCTGAAGAAGCACCGGCCAAAGCTCGTCGCCATCTCCCACGGCGATACCTCGACGACGATGGCGCAGCCGCTGGCGGAGCTCGGCAAGTTGTGCCGCGCGCACGACGCACTGCTTTATGTGGATGCCACCGCGACGCTCGGCGGCATGGATCTGCCGGTGGATGCGTGGCAGCTCGACGTGGTGAGCGCCGGCCTGCAGAAATGCCTCGCCGGTCCCTCGGGCAGCGCGCCGCTCACGCTGAACGAGCGCGCGGAGAAGCGCATCGTGCGCCGGCGGCATATCGAGCAGGGGCTGAAGAAGGCCGGGGAGCAGGATGGCGACGGCCCCGTCATCCGCTCGAACTATTTCGACCTCGCGATGATCATGGACTACTGGTCGGAGAAGGCGCTCAACCACCACACCGAAGCCACCACCATGCTGTATGCGGCGCGCGAGTGCGCGCGCATCCTGCTGCAGGAAGGCCTGCCGCAAGCGTGCGCGCGCCATGCGGCCGCGTCGAAGGCGCTGTGCGCCGGCCTGCAGGCCATGGGGCTCGCGCTCTTCGGCGACCAGAAGCACAAGATGGCCAACGTCACCGGCGTGCACATCCCGGCGGGCGTCGACGGCGAGAAGGCGCGGCGCGCGCTGCTCGAGGACTTCAACATCGAGATCGGCACCTCGTTCGGGCCGCTGCACGGCAAGATCTGGCGCATCGGCACGATGGGCTACAACGCCCGCAAGGACGCGGTGCTCATGACGCTCGCCGCGCTGGAAGCCGTCCTTTCCCAGCAGCAGCACCGGCTGCCGCGCGGCGCGGCGGTCGATGCCGCGCTCGCCGCGTATCGCGCGCTCTGAGATGTCGTTGCGGGTTAGCGTCGCCGGCCGCTTCGCGCGCGAAGCGCTCGCCGCGGGCGAAGGCGAGGTCTGCGCCGTGTTCCGGCGCAGCTTCTATCTGCGCTTTCCCGGCGAGCGCTACGCGTGCATCGGCGATGCGTCGCTCGGGCGCGGGCCGCTCAACGCGCTGGTCGACGATTTCCGGCTGCCATCGCTAGGCGAGCGCCTTTCGGTGGCGGCAGGGCAAGCCGAGACGTGGACGCCGCCCACGCCGCCTGTCGCCGGGGAGCCCGATGTCGAAGGGTTGCAATACGCCGCGCGCGCCCGCTTGCCGCGCGAGGGGCTAGGCTGCCTCGTGGTCGACCAGCACAACTCGCTCAGCGGCCACGCGCAGCCGGCGCTCGACGCGCTCGAGCGCTGGCTGGTCGGGAACGCGCTCGAGGATGAAGCGCAGACGCTGATCGGCCTGGGTCCGGGTCTTACGCCCTCCGGGGACGACTATCTCGGCGGCGTGCTCATCGCCCTGCATTACTTCGGCCGCAGGCCGCAGGCGCAGGGCCTGTGGCGCTGGCTCGAGCCGCGCCTTGTGCGCACCAGCGCGATCAGCGGCGCGCACCTCGCGGCCGCGGCGGCCGGCGAAGGCCATGAGGCGCTGCATCGTTGCCTGGACGCGCTTTGCACTCGGGCGCCGGACTGGACCGCGGTACTCGCTGCGCTCGACGGCGTGGGCCACTGCTCCGGCTGGGACAGCCTCGCGGGCGTCGTCGCGGTCGCGAAAATCAACTGACCACTAGGTAACTGAGGCAGCCGCCAGCGCCGCCGCCAGCGCGTTGGAGGGCGCGACCTGCACGCCCGCGGCGCGCAGCGCCGCCATCTGCCGCGACCAGCCCTGCGGGTCCTGCTCCGTGCCGGTGACCGACGCGATCGCAGGCTTGCGCGAGCGTTCGAGCGCCTGGACCAGCACGCCCGCCGGATCAGCGTGCGCGCCATAGCCGAGCACGACGTCGAACAGCAGCACCGCGACACGCGCATCCGCGAGCGCTGCGGGGATGTGCTCGTTGCGCAGCTCGGGCTCGATCATCGGATGCGGCCGGCCGCGCGTGTAACGATCGTCGCCGAGATCGAGGCACTCGCCCGACGCGCCCGCGCGACGCAGGACGAGCGCGGCCTCGGCGGCGAGCGTGCCGCCGCAATAAAGGCCGCGCACTGCGCCTTTGTGCGCTTTGCCGGCAGGCAGCGGCGGCGCGGCAAGGGTCTTTTGCATCGCCTGCTCGGCGGCCTCGGTGAGGGTGCGCGCGAGGCCCGGCTGCTCGGAGCCGAGGAAGCAAACCACCGC
>VBCP01000551.1 GCA_005888925.1 Betaproteobacteria bacterium
GATGCCCGGGCGCGTCATCAAGCTGATGGTCGAGGCGGGCGCCAGGGTCGAGAAGGGCCAGCCCCTGCTGATCCTCGAAGCGATGAAGATGGAGCACACCATCACGGCGCCGGCGGACGGCACGGTGAAGGAGATCCACTACGCCGCCGGGGAGCAGGTGCTCGAAGGTGCCGAATTGATCCGGCTGGAATAGCGTTGCAGTCGCCCTGCATCAAGGTCTGCCAGATGGATCCGCAGCACGGCCTGTGCCTCGGCTGCCGGCGCACGCTCGACGAGATCGCGCGCTGGGCTTCCTTCACTCACCAGCAACGCGAGGCCATCCTCGCGCAGCTTCCCGGTCGGAAATCAAATGTCGCGGAAGTCCCCGTGCCGCCCCTTGCCTGAAGCGAAGCGCGCGGCGCCGGCGGCGCCGTCCGCCTCGAAGGCGGGAAAGCCGTTGTACCACTCCTTGCGCATCGCCTCGCGGAGCGGCAAGCCTTGCTGCATGTAAGCGGAGCGCCGGTCGGCGCGCACGCAGGCCTGCGGAAAACGCGCGATCTCGTGCGCCATCGCCTCAGCGAATTCGCGCGCCTTGCCTTCCGGCACCACGTGCTCGCAGGCGCCGATGCGCAGCGCCTCGTCCGCCGGCACCTTGCGCCCGGTGAGAATGATCTCCATCGCGCGTCCCATCCCGACGATGCGCGGCAGGCGCACCGTGCCGCCGTCGATCAGCGGCACGCCCCAGCGCCGGCAGTAGACGCCGAAATATGCCGACTGCTCCATTATGCGCAGGTCGCACCACAGCGCGAGCTCGAAGCCGCCGGCGACGGCCGGCCCGGCGACCGCGGCGATCACCGGCTTGTCGAGCTCGAGGCGCGTCGGGCCGAGCGGCCCGCGCGGGATGGCCTTGCGATCGTCGAGCGGGTAGTCGATGTCGTGCAGCTGCTTCGCCTCCTTCACCATCGTCGCGCAGTACTTGAGATCCCAACCTGCGCAGAAGGCGCCGCCTTCGCCCCACAGCACCGCGACCGCAGCATCGGCGTCCCTGTCGAACTGCTGAAAAGCGGCGACCAGCGCATCCGCGCTCTCCGGATCCATCGCGTTGCGCGACTCGGCGCGCGAATGGATCACCGTCCACACCCTGCCCTTCTTCTCGATCCTCACCGTCATGGCCACCTCTAGCGTCGACTGGTACTTCGATTTCGTCTCGCCCTACTCGTACATCGCGCTGCACCGGCTCGGCGAATTGTCGCATCCGGTCATCTACAAGCCGGTGCTGTTCGCGGGTCTGCTCAACCACTGGGGCCAGAAAGGCCCGGCGGAAATTCCCGCCAAGCGGCGCTGGACCTACCGCTGGTGCACGTGGTGGGCGAAAGAACTCGGCGTGCCGTTTCGCTTTCCGGCGGCGCACCCCTTCAATCCGCTGCCCCACCTGCGTCTTGCGCTAGCCTGCGGCAGCAGGCCAGACGCGGTCAAACGCATTTTCGAGTGGATCTGGATGGGCGGCGAGCATGCGGATGATGCGGAGCGCTTTGCGGCGCTGTGCCGCGAGCTCGGCGTGGAGCAGCCGCGGCTCGCGGAGGTGAAGGATGCGCTGCGGCTCAACACCGAGGAGGCAGCGGCCCGCGGCGTGTTCGGGGTGCCGAGCCTAGTCATCGATGGCGAAGTATTCTGGGGCGCGGATGCCATCGACTTCGCCAAGGCCTTCCGCGCGGATCGGGCAGTTGTACACAACGACGAGATGCGGCGCGTGGACGCTTTACCGGTGGCTGCGGCGCGGCCCAGCTCGAAGCCAAAATAGTGCCTTTGCTTGTTCGCGCTTTTAAGGAACGCTAGGCGCCGTGAATTGGCCGATGCGACTAATGGCGCTTAGTGCGTTTCTCATCGCGCCTGTAGCCTATGCTCGGGACTGTTCGGCGCCTCCAGTGCGTAACTCCGAGCAGGCGATGTGCTACGCAATGACCTATGCAGACAAGAACGGGCTTTCGCACGGACCGTCGTTCAGAAAGAAAGTGACGAAAGGCAAAGCGGCTTGGACCATCCGCCTGGTCGATACGCGGCGAGACACCCGTGGCGCCGGATGGGAAGTTAACGTCGACGCGGCTTCGGGAACCGTGACCCGCTTCACCGGCTACAAGGGACAAGAGGCGCGACGCTAACCGTACTTGCGGCGGTCCTCGATCACCTTGCCGTCGTTCGGCAAAGTCTTCTCGGCGACGAGCTGGGCCTCGCCGCGCAGCTTGGTGACGTCGCGGATCGAGGCGACGAGCGCTTCGGCGAGGCCCGCAGGCTGCTCGGCGACCTCGCAGATCAGCGTCATCTTGTCGTTGCCCGCCTCGCCTTCGACCACCAGGCGCGCGCGGCGCACCTCGCGGTGGCGGCGCACGATCTCGTTCACCTGCGAAGGCGTGACGAACATGGCGCGCACTTTGGTGCTCTGGTCGGCGCGCCCCAACCAGCCGCGCAGGCGCACGTTGGTGCGCCCGCAGGAGCTCTTGCCCGGTAGCACCGCTGAGAGATCGCCGGTACCGAAACGGATCAGCGGGTAATCCTTGTTGAAGCTGGTGATCACCACCTCGCCCACCTCGCCCGCCGGCAACGGGTCCCCGGTGCCGGGACGCACGATCTCGAGGATCATGCCCTCGGTCGGCGCGCCGTCCGGCCCGAGTGATTCGTAGGCGATCACGCCGAGGTCCGCGCTGCCATACATCTGGGTCACCGTGATGCCGCGCTCACGCATCGACTTTCTGAGTATGGGAGGAAGATATTCCGCGCCGACCTGCGCGCGCTTGAGGCACGAGATGTCGACCTTGAGCTCGTCGGCCTTCTCGACGATCAGCTTGAGGAACGAGGGCGTGCCGACGTAGCCGACCGCGCCGAGTCCGCGGATCGCCGCGACCTGTATTTCCGTCTGCCCCGTACCTGCAGGGATCACGGTACAGCCGAGCGCAAGCGCGCCCGATTCGAGCATCGAGCCGGCCGGCGTGAAGTAATAGGCGAAGGTATTGATCACGCGGTCGCCCGCCCGGAAACCGCCGGCAAAGAGCCCGCGCGCGCTGCGCCACCAGTTGGTCCCGCGCCCTTCGGGGTCGTAGATCGGGCCTGGGGAGAGGAAAAGCTTCGCGAGCTTTTCCACCGGCGTGGCGTTGAGGCCGCCCAAGGGAGGCAACTCCTTCTGCAGGACGCCCAGATCCGACTTGCGCGTCACCGGCAGCGTGGCGAGCGCTTTCCGGCTGGTGATGCTCTGCGGCCGGACGTCCTTCAGGATGCGGGCGAAGCCCGGCGCGTTCTTTTTGGCATGGGCAATGTGCCGGGGGAGCGCCGCCATGAGCGCTGTCTCCCGCGCCTTCGGCGGGCGCGTTTCCAGCTTGTCGAAATGCTTCAGAGCCAACGCTTGCGACGCCGGTAGGACTTCACATCGCGGAAGCTCTTGCGACCGCCAGTGGAGAAGCCGAGATAGAACTCCTTCACGTCCTCGTTCTGCGCGAGCGAGGAGGCCTCGCCGTCCATCACCACGCGCCCGTTCTCGAGGATGTAGCCGTAGTCGGCGTAACGCAGCGCGATGTT
>VBCP01000550.1:0-260 GCA_005888925.1 Betaproteobacteria bacterium
CCTCCTCGTCGTCGTGGATGGCGAAGAGCCCGGTGCCGAAGCGGGAGTGGTAGACGGTGCGCGCGATCCAGACGGTGGCCACCGCGAGAATTAGCGCCAGGAGATAGAACGTGCCCGATGCCGATGGCGCGATCTTGGGGATCGGCACCGCGCTCAGCATCACGCCCGGGCCGCCGTCGATCGGCGTGTTGAGCACGATGGTGGCGACCACGAACGTCACCGCGAGGGTCAGCACGGCGAACAGCTCGCCGCGCAGCGCG
>VBCP01000550.1:367-4447 GCA_005888925.1 Betaproteobacteria bacterium
GAGAACACCAGGTACATGAACGACTCGTAGAACGCCGGCAGGCCGAGAAACGGCACCACCGCCAGGATGGCGAGCACGAGCAGGAAACCGGCGGCGCTCTTCAGAACTTCTCCGGGCGAAAGAGCAGCGCCGCGATCAGCAACGAAAAGGAAACCAGGGGCGCCCAGGCCGGCGCGGTGAGCGCCATGGTGAGCGCCTCGCTGACGCCGATGACCAGCCCCGCCAGCAGCGGTCCGAGCGGATTGCCCAGGCCGCCGATCATCACCACCGCGAACACCACGCCGATCCACGCATACAACTGGGATGGCGCGAGCGTGTAGCTCAACGCCAGGCACGTGCCAGCGACCGCGGCGAATGCCGCGCACAGGCCGGAAAGAAGCAGCGACAGCAGCTTGTGGTTCACGCCGAAGGCCGCGGCCATCGGCGCATCTTCGGCGGTGGCGCGCATCGCTCTTCCGAGGTCGGTGTAGCGCAGGACAGCCCACATGCCCAGGGCGAGCGCGCAGGCCACTGCGAGCGTGATCAATTCCGGGAGCGAGACGAACAGCTCGCCGAGCTTCCATTTGACGCCCGCGTAATGCGACTCCATGCGGCGGAAATCCGCGCTCCAGATCCACTGCAGCAGGCTCTCGAGCATCACCGTGAAGCCGAAGGTGACGAGGAGCGTATTGAGTGGACTGACCTTGAACCACGCGAGCAGCGCGTGGAGCGCCACGCCGAGGATGAAAAAGGCAGGCGCGATGAGCGCGAGCGTGAGCAGCGGATCGAGCCCGGCGGCGGCGAGCTGATAGGTGAGGTAGCCGCCCAGAAACACGAGGGCGAAGTGCGCCAGGTTGATCTGGCGCAGCATGCCCCAGGCGAGCGTCAGGCCGAGGCCGAGCAGCCCATAGAGCGCGCCGGCGAAGATGCCGGCAAGCAGCGACTGGCCGAGGAGCGCGGCGCTCGGCAAAGAAGCGCTATTGCAGCTTGGCGCCCGGCGCGGCGAATTCCTTCGGCCACACCACGACCCATTTGCCGTTCTGCACCTGCTTCACCTTGTAGATGTCCTTGCCCATGATGTAGTTGGGCGGACCGTCCTGCACCGTCTCCCAGCGGAAGCGCCCGGCTATGGTGTCCACCGAGTTCTTGCGCAGCCATTCCGCAAGCGCCTTGTCGTCGAGGCTCTTCGCGCCGTTCACCGCCGCCTCGAGCGTCTGCCAGGTGGAATAGGCGATGGAGGCATGCAGATCCACGGACGTATCGGGAAGCCCAGCCTGCTTCGCCCGCTCGTGGAACGCCTTCACGAACTCGGCCGCGCGCGGGTTGCTGGTAAACGGCGGATGCTCTTCGAAGGTGGTGAAGGCGAGCGCGTAGTTCGCTTCCGGCACCCGCGCTGTCGGCCCGGGCGACGGGAACATATAGAAGTGCATGGGCGGCTTGTAATCGATCTTCTTCATCGCCTCGAGCATCATCACGGCATCGAGGCCGGTGGCGCCGACGAAGACGAGGTCGGGCTTGGCATCCTTGACGCGGCTCGCAACCGGGCCGAATTCGCGGTTGCCGAACTCCCACTCGAGGTAGAGCACCTCGGAGAGGCCGCGCTTCTTGGCTATGTCGCGCGCCGCCACCGAGATGAAATGCAGCGAGGGGAACTTGCTCGTCAGGATGGCCACCGTCTTCGGCGGCGTCGGCGCGGACGCGACGGCGTCGAATACCAGGTTCGGCCAGACGTTCTCCGGGTCGCCCGAGCCCCCGGAGGTGGGGAATTGCATGTCGTACTTGACGATGCGCGGCGTGCCGAAGCTGTTGTGCAGAATCATCTTGTTGTAGCGCTGCGCGACGCCCATTGCGGAAAGAATGTTCGCCGTGGCATAGGGACCGACGATCAGGTCCACCTTGTCGACGGTGATGATCTGCTCATAAAGCGTGCGCGCGACGTCCGGACGCGACTGATCGTCCTTCAGCACCCATTCGACCTTGCGGCCAAGGAGCCCGCCCTTGCGGTTGACCTCGTCCATCCACACGTCGCCCGCCACCTTGTGGATCGCGGAGGTAGGGCCGAGCGGGCCGGTGAGCGACAGCGTGCTGCCGATGCGCACGGGCTGCTGCGCCTGCACACAAAAGCTCAACGCAATGACCGCCCAGCCAGTGGCGCGGATGATGGATTTCATGCTTGCTCCTCCTCGGGAAGCCGGAGTATATTGTCCATAGGCCAATGCATTGTCAATAGAGCAATGAACACCAAACGATGAAGAAGGCCAAGCGCCGCGGCATCCAGTCCATCGACACCGGCATTCGCCTCCTCGAGGTGATGGAGAAGGCCGACGGTCCCCTGGCGCTGAAGGAGCTTAGCGCGAAGGCCGACCTCGATCCGAGCAGCGCGCATCGCTATCTCGCGAGCTTCGTGCGCTGCGGGCTGGTGCGGCAGGATCCGGACACCCGCTACGACTTCGGTCCGCTCGCGCTGCACATCGGGCTTGCTGCAGTGCGGCGCATCGACCTCGTGCAGGTCACCGAGCGTGCGCTGCCGGCGCTCGTCGCCGAAACCGGCTACACCGCCCTGCTCGCGGTCTGGAGCAATCGCGGCCCAACGGTCGTGCACTGGCAGCGCGGTCCCACCCCGTTCGTCACCAACCTGGCGCTGGGCTCGGTGCTGCCGGTCTCGCGCTCGGCCACTGGCGCGGTGTTCGTTGCCTTCCTGCCGGCTACGGTGACTGCCGACGCGCTCGCCGCCGAAGCTCGCCGCGAGACGATCGACCGCGACGCTTTCGCACGCGCCGTCGAGCGCGCGCGCAAGACGCGGCTCGCGTTCGTCGACTCGAGCGTGATTCCCGGCCTGGCGGCGGTTTCCTCGCCGGTGCTGCACTGGAATGGCGAAGCCGCGGCCACGGTGACGCTGATCGGCCCCGACCACGAGCTCGCAAGAGCGAGCCATCCCGCGGCGCTCGCCCTGCGCAAGCTGTGCGACCGCCTGTCGAAGGATTTCGGCGCGCGCGAATTGAAGGAGGCGGCATGAAGCTCGTCTCGTTCGAGTTCGAGGGGCGGCAGCAGGCCGGCCTCGTCGACAGCATCGACATCATCGCGCTTCATTCATCGCTGAAAGAAATCCTCGCGAGGGGCGGGATCGACGATCTGCGCCGGCTGAGGGCGAACCAGAAGGATCGCGTGCTCGCGAAGCGAGTCAGGCTGCTGCCGCCGATTCCCGATCCCGGCCTCGTGCTGTCGGTCGGGATGAACTACCACGAGCACCTGAAGGAGATAAAGACGCCGGTGCCGGAGAAGCCGGCGGCCTTCACCAAGAGCGTGGCGAGCATCATCGCGAGCGGCGAGCCGATCAAGCTGCCGAAGAGCAATCCGAGCATGCTCGACTGGGAAGGCGAGTTCAGCGTGGTCATCGGCAAGCCCTGCCACGCGGTGAAAGCGGCGCAGGCGCTCGACTACGTCGCGGGCTACACGCTGGTGAACGACGTCTCGGCGCGCGACTGGGTGGCGCCGCTCTTCAAGGCGCAGGGGCTCATGGGCCCGATCCATGCCTGGGAGCACAACCTGCTCGGCAAGATGTTCCCCACCTTCTGCCCGATGGGCCCGTGCATGGTGACGAAGGACGAGCTGCCCGATCCGAACGACGTACAGATCGAGACGCGGCTCAACGGAAGCGTGATGCAGTCGGCGAACACCGACGACCTGGTATTCAGCGTCGCGCAGCTCATCGAGTATTACTCGCAGTTCTATCTTTTCCGCCCCGGCGACGTCATCACCACGGGCTCGCCGAGCGGCGTCGGCTTCGGGCGCGATCCCAAGGTCTTCATGAAGCCCGGCGATGTCGTCGAGGTCGAGGTGAAGCAAATCGGCATCCTGCGCAATCCGATCGAGGAGTAACCAATGGAATTCGGCTATTTCACGCTCAGCGACAACCACTACCCGAACAACGCGCGCTCGGCGAACCAGTTCGTGCTCGACATCCGCGAGCAGGCGATCCTCGCCGACAAGATCGGCATGCACTCGTGCTGGATCGGCGAGCATCACTTCGACTCGCTCGGCGTCAACTCGCGCCCCGATCTCCTGCTCGCGAACATCGCGGCGCAGACCAAGAACGTGCGC
>VBCP01000102.1:0-271 GCA_005888925.1 Betaproteobacteria bacterium
GCGCGGGACACGATGCCCTGCACGCGCGCGAGGTTGGACTGCAGAAAGAGGACGATGAAGTCCTGTTCGTGCGTGCGGTGCACGAAGACAGGATCATCGTGTCTGCCGACACCGATTTCGGCGCGCTCCTTGTGCGCCGGCAGGAGACGAAGCGCCGCGACCTTTGCGATCAGCCTCGTGGCCCTCAGGCACTGGGAACGCGGCGACCGCAAACCGCGCGGCACAGCGCTCGTGCTCCTCAACGTGATAGCAAAGGACCCGCTAGCCGTCT
>VBCP01000102.1:465-3115 GCA_005888925.1 Betaproteobacteria bacterium
GCAGCTGCGCGCGCCGAGCGCCGGTCGGATCGCGAAGACGCTCGAGCGCATCGGCGCGATGTCGCGCGAGGAGTTCACCGCGGCGCTCGAGGCGGGCTGGCGCGCGCAGGGCTACGAAGTGAGCCGCACCAAGAGCGCGCAGGCGGATCTCGAGCTGCGCCGCGCGGGCAGGCTGTCGCTTGTGGGCTGCCGGCGCTGGAAGGCGGCGAGCACCGGCGTCGAGCCGCTGCGCGAGCTCCACGCCGCCGGCCAGGCGCGCGAGGCCCAGGAGCTGATCTACGTCGCCGCGGGCGGGATCACGGAGCAGGCGCGCGCGTTCGCGGAGGCGAACGCAATACGGCTGGTGCAAGGCGCCGAGCTGGCGGCGCTAGTCAGGCGGGGGTGATGGTGGTGCTGGAGAAGGTCTGCTTGCAGCGCGGGTAGTTGGTGCAGCCCCAGAACATGCGGCCTTCGCGGGTGCTCTTGCGCGCGGTCATCTTGATGGAGCAGCGCGGGCAGGTCGGGGTGAGGAAGTCGCCTTTGGTGGCGAACCTGAGCAGCGCGAGCGCCTTCTCCGGCAGCAGCGCCGCGAGCTTCTCGAGCAGCGCCGCGCCGTCGATCAGCTGGATGTGTTCCTTCGCCGCGAAGCCCACCGCCTCCGGCGTGAACCGGCCGGCGGTGACCATCACGCCTTCGGCGACGTTCGCCGAGGTCATGGCGACGCGCAGCTCGCGCAGCGGCTTGATGCCGATCGGGTAGGCGTCCCAGGCCTTGCAGTGCACGAGGATCGAGGCGCTGTCGGCACCCGCCGCGAACAGGTTGATGTCGACGCCGCCGTCGGCGCGGTCGTGCGTGATGCCGGTCCTGAAGCCCAGCTCCTCGAAATAGGCGGTGCACAGCTCTTCCAGGCGGCGCCACTCGAGGTGCTTGAGGAGCTCGCGGGTCCATTTGCCGGTGTTCAGCCGCTCGAGCCGGGCGGACTGGCCGGGCTCGCCGCTCGGCCGCGTGGCCCGGCGAGCGAGCGCCAGGGCGGCGGACGGTGCTCCCGCGGCCCAGGTGAAAGGCAGCCAGATCGCCGCGAATGCTCCCCTCACGATCTCGGCGGCCAGGTTTCGTTCTTGTCGTTCCATTCGCCATGCTAGCCGCTTATCGCCTGCCGCGCGCGCCGGAGCGCCGGACGCGGTACCCTGTGCGACGGGAGGCAGCCATGAAGTGGGAGCGCATCGAGGGCAACTGGAGCGAATACAAGCTGAACGCGAGGACGCGCTGGAGCCGGCTGACGCGCGGCGATCTGGACCGGATCGCCGGCAACCGCGAGCGGCTCGTCGGCAAGATCTGCGAGGCCTACGGCATGTCCGCGGAGGAAGCGCAGCAGCAGCTCGCCGCCTGGCGCGCGGCGCTGCGCGAAGTCAATCCGTTGCGCTAGGCCATCCTCCATTCGGACGCCGGGCGACGCCTTTCGGGCTCCTCCGGCCGGGACGCTGGCGCCAGGCCGCGCCGCGCGACAGGATGGGCGTCCTCAGGAGGTCTTGCGTATGCGCATCAAAGGTCAGGCTGACATCGAGATTTTCATCACCGACAGCGGCTACATCTGCCTCAAGCAGCAGCGCGACGTCGACGGCGAGCAGTTGATCGAGCTCGCGCCGGCGTACGGCGCGAAGGTGGCCGACGCCATCGGCTCGCTGCAGGAGTTCGCGCAAGCCAAGTTCGAGAAGACCGCGCTGATCGAAGACTGAGCCGGCGCGCCGGCGTTTCGCGATTTTCTTCGCCGCGGTGCGGACAAAGCGATAACATCCGCCGAGGATGCACGCACCGCGAAAAAACCCCGCGCACGACGCCGAGGCTACCGTCAGCGGCGGCTTTCTTTTCGGCGAAGACGAGACGGGCCCGGCCGAGCGCCAGGTGCTGTCTTACGCCGAGATCCTCACGCGCCTGTCGGCGCTGATCCAGAGCTGCGAGGGCTGCGAGCAGGTGGCGGTGATCGGCATCACGCGCCTCGATGCGCTCGATACGGACGGCTGCAACTGGTCCTCGTCGGTGGTGCTCGACCCGGCGGGGGTGCCGCCCGAGGTCTATGCGATCGCCTACGCGTCGGTCGTCGCCATCGCGCGCGCCAGCTGGAACCTCAGCTAGCCTTCGATCTAGTCTCCAGGCTTTCCCAGCGCGCCAGCTTCTCGTCGATGAGGCGCTCGATCTCGGCGGTGCGGCTGCGGTCCGCGCGCAGCGCGTCGGGCGGCTGGCGGTAGTAGTCGGGCGCCGCCATCTTTGCGGTGAGGGCGTGCTGCTCGGCTTCCAGTGCCTGAATCTCTGCCGGCATTGATTCCAGCTCGCGCGTTTCTTTGTACGTCAGCTTCCGAGAACCAACCCCCCGCGAGCGCTCATTTGCCAAATGGGCGCTCGCTTCCCCCCTTGACAGGGGGGCGGAAGAAGCAACCGCGCCGCGCTGGCGCAGGTAGTCGCTGTAGCCGCCGGCGTATTCCTTCCAGAGTCCGGAACCCTCAGAAGCGAGAGTCTGAGTGACCACGTTGTCGAGGAAGGCGCGGTCGTGGGAGACCAGCAGGATGGTGCCGGAGTAGTCCTGCAGCGCCGCTTCCAGCAGCTCGAGGGACTCGATGTCGAGGTCGTTGGTGGGCTCGTCGAGCACGAGGACGTTGGCGGGGCGCGCGAAGAG
>VBCP01000553.1 GCA_005888925.1 Betaproteobacteria bacterium
CGCTCGCCGGCGGCGCCGCCGCCGCGACGGCGAACCTGATGATCACGAAGGATCTTTTCGCCCAGGCTGGCGGACCGATCCGCATCGGCCACCACTGCGACCTGACCGGCGTCATCTCCTCATGGGGCTACTGGCACGACATGGCGGCGAAGCGGGCGATCGAGCTCATCAACCAGCAGGGCGGCATCGCGAAGCGCAAGGTCGAGCTCGTCACCGAGGACACCGAATCGAACCCTGCGGCCGGCGCGCGCAAGATCCGCAACCTCATCCAGCGTGGCGAGGCGGAATTCGTCGTCGGCTCCGTGCATTCCGGCGTGATGCTCTCCGCGATCCCGATCGCGAGCGAGCTGAAGACGCCGTACTTCTCCACCGGCGAGGCCACCGAGGCGACCGGCGCGAAGGGCACTCGCTACAGCTTCCGCACCGGCACCGACACGTACTCGATCTCCGCCGCGTGCGTGCCCTGGTGCTACGAGAACCTCGGCAAGGTGTGGACCATCATCTACGCCGACTACGCCTGGGGCCAGAGCACCAAGGACGAATCGAAGGCCGTCGTCGAGCGCCTCGGCGGCAAGGTGCTGAAGACCATCGCCGTGCCGCTCGATACCAAGGACTTCGTGCCGTACCTCGCGCAGATCCCGGACAACACCGAGGTCGTGCTGCCGGCCTTCATCGGCGCGCTCTCAGTCGCCTTCTACACGCAGGCGAAGACCATGGGGCTCGACAAGCGGGTGAAGATGTTCTCCTCCTCGGCGAGCATCGAGGCGATCGCGCCGAGCGACCTCGAAGGCGCGGCCGAGGGCGGGTATTTTCTGGAGAACTTCCCGCGCCAGCTCAAGCACAAGAACGACGAGCACCACCGCGAGTTCAACCGCCTCATGGGCATCGACGACGTCGACGCGCGCGAGAAGGGCGGCAACCGCGTCATGGACAAGAGCCACGGCTGGCAGGCCTGGGAAGACATGTTTGCGATCAAGCAGGCGATCGAGATCTCCGGATACAAGACGCGCAAGGACATCGAAGGCGCGATCCGCGCGCTGGAAGGCCTGCAGATGAAGAACTCGATCGGCCACCCGTCGGGCGACAAGATCCTGCGCAAGGAGGACCACGCCGGCATCATCGACTGCTACATCAGCCGCGTCGAGAACGGCAAGTTCGAGGTGAAGAAGCGCATCCCGAAGGAGGAGCTGATAAAAAACATGCCGCTGCGGCACGACCTATCCAAGCTTCGCGCCTGAGCTAGCCGAACGGGGAGCCCATGATGGAGCAGAAGAAAACAGTCATCGGCATGCTCATCTTTCCGAAGATGACGCAGCTCGACTTCACCGGGCCGTTCGAAGCGCTCGCCCGCGTTCCGAACGCTGAGATGCACGTCATCTGGAAGACTCTCGACCCGGTGCGC
The DNA here is from genome assembly GCA_005888925.1 of Betaproteobacteria bacterium. GTDB lineage: Bacteria > Pseudomonadota > Gammaproteobacteria > Burkholderiales > SG8-39 > SCGC-AG-212-J23. Next base: position 1,403 of record VBCP01000553.1, read on the forward strand.
AGCGACACCGGGCTTGCCTTCCTGCCGAGCACGACGATCGCGCAATGCCCGCCGCTGGATGTGATCTGCGTTCCGGGCGGTCCCGGGCAGATCGAGCTGATGGACGACCCGGAGATCATCGCCTTCGTGCGCGACATGGGGCGCCGGGCAAAGTACGTCACCTCGGTTTGCACCGGGGCGCTGGTGCTCGGCGCTGCGGGGCTGCTCGACGGCTACGAAGCGGCGACCCACTGGATGTCCGCCGAGCAGCTGCCGCTCTTCAATGCCAAGCCGGTCGCCAAGCGCATCGTCGTCGACCGCAACCGCATTACCGGCGGCGGCGTCACGGCGGGCATCGATTTCGGGCTTTACCTCGCCGGCCAGCTCGCCGGCGAGGAGGCGGCGTGCCGGATCCAGCTATTCCTGGAATACGACCCCGCGCCGCCCTTCAATAGCGGCTCGCCGCGGAGCGCGCCGGCCGCAATAGTGCAGGGCGTGCGCGAGTGGGCGGCGAACATGCTCGAGCGGCGCTGGGCCGCCTCGCGGCGCGCTGCTGAACGGATGAAGGCAGCTGCGCCGGCCGCCCGCTGAGAGGTCGCGTGTCGTACTCGTTGTGGCGGAGCCACCAGACGCCCGTCTCGTTGCGCCCCCCCGAACTAAAGGGTCAGGTAGCGCGCCTTCACATCCTCGCGCTCGGCCATGAACTTTTCGAGCGGCGCGCGGTACACCGTTTGTCCCTTGACCATCACGTACACGACATCGGCCAGCGCTTCGGCCAGCCGCAGGTTCTGCTCGACCAGGAGGAAGCTCACGCCCTCGCCGCGCAGCCGCCGGATCAGGCGGATCAGCTCCTCGACCACCAGCGGCGCGAGGCCCTGCGAGGGCTCGTCGAGCAGCATGATGCGCGGATCGGTGACCAGCGCGCGCGCCACCGCCAGCATCTGCTGCTCGCCGCCCGAGAGCTGCGAGCCCTTGCTGCGCCGGAGCTCGGCGAGCGACGGAAAGATCTCGAACAGGCGCTCCATCGACCATTGCCTGGCGGGGACGCGCTGCGCGACCTGGAGGTTCTCGACCACGGTGAGCTCGGGAAAGATCATGCGGCC
>VBCP01000006.1:0-2637 GCA_005888925.1 Betaproteobacteria bacterium
GTGGCCGGCGGCAGCTCGAGCTCCTCGCCAATCCGTCCGGCCGGCAGCCCTTCGGGCCCGGCCTCGACCAGCAGGCGGTACGCCTTGAGCCTTGTCTCCTGGGCGAGGGCGGCGAGTGCATCGACGATCTGCGTCATTTCCATATTTCCAGAATAATGGAAATGACGCCGGTCTGTCAAGCGCGCTGCCAGCCCCCCGGGGTTCGCGTGAAGGTCTCGGCGCCTGCCAGCGCGAAATCGCTGCCGGTCCAGCCGTAGCGCTCGATGCGCACCTGCGGCCGCTCGATGTGCAGGACGTTGAACGAGTTGGCCTCGCCCCGGCCGCGCAGCGAGGTAGCGGTGCCGGCCTGCACCACCAGCGCCGAGTAGTCGCCAATCTTGTAGCGCGCGGCGGTGTCGCCGGTATGGCTGGTATGCAGATGGCCGGCGAGCAGGAGGTCGGCGCCGCAGGTCGCGAACATCGCCATCGCCTGCCGCGCGCGGCCGACGAGATGACGCGCGTGTCGGCCGGCGGGAAGATCGAACGGGTGATGCGTCACCACGATCTTGGTAACGCGCTCGTCCAGCCGGCAAAGGCGCTCGCGCGCGCGCTCGATCTGCACCGCATTGATGCGCCCGCCCTTGAACACGCTGGAGCGCGCGGTGTTCACACCCACGACGGCAATCTCGTCGTCGACGAATGCGGGCTCCAGATCCTTGGAGATGTAACGCCGATATTTGGCGAGCGGCTGGAAGAAGCGCTGGAACAGGTTGTAGTAGGGGATGTCGTGATTGCCGGGCACGACGAGCAAGGCGCCGGGCAGCGCATCGAGAAAGCGGCGCGCCTCGCGGAACTCGGCGGATTTCGCGCGCTGGGTCAGGTCGCCGGACACCACCACGAGATGCGGCTGCACGGCGCGCACGCGCCGCGCAAGCGGCGTGAGCAACGCGTGATCGACGCGCCCGAAGTGCAGGTCCGAGAGATGCACCACGACTCTCACGGCGCGATCACCTGCAGCGCACCGGGGCGGATGCGGTACTCGAGCGGCATATCGAGCGGCGCGACCTCGCCATCGGTCGCGACCAGCAGGCGCTTGTGGCGGCTCTCGATGCGCAGCTCGCGCGTGGTGCGCGCCTCGAAGTCGCGCGCCTGGTGCAGCCGGCCGAAGAGCGCGCGCAGCGCGAGCAGCATCAGGCGCGCGCGCCGGTGGCGCTGCGTGACGTAGACGCTCAGCACGCCGCAATCGAGGCGCTCGCGCAGCCCGATGTAGAAGCCCTCCATCTGGTAGACGTTGTTGCCGACGAACACGAACGGCGTGCGCCGGTGCTGCGTGACGCCGTCCAGCTCGAGCGCGAGGTCGAGGAACGGATCGCCGCGCAGCACCGTGTGCATCGCCCACAGCATCGCGTGCCACTTGCTGCGGCCGAGCCGGCGGCGCTGCTTTTCGCGCCGGCGAACTATCTCGGGATAGAGGCCGATGCTCGAGTTGTTGACGAACACGCGGCCGTTGACCTCGCCGACGTCCACTGCCTTGCGCTTTCCTTTCACCAACGCGTCGACCGCGGCGTCGAGCCCCACCGGGATGCCCAGGTCGCGGGCGAAGTGATTCAGCGTGCCGAGCGGCAGCACGCCGAGCGCGGTATCGCTTCCGGCGAGCACCGAAGCGAGCGCGTTCACCGTGCCGTCGCCGCCGCCGCCGATGATGAGTGGAGCGCGCTCTTTGACCAGGCGTCGGGCAATGCCAAGCATGTCATCGTGCGAGCGAGCAACATGGAGCTGCGGTTCGGCGCCCGCCTTGCGAAAGCGCTCGACCAGGCGTTTCGCGTCGTCATCGCTGAACCCGCCGCCGGAGCGCGGGTTGATGAGTAGGGGAGGCGATGACATGCACCAGTAGAGGCAAAGAATGAGCCCGGCTCGCGCCGGACCTAGAATCCCTGCATATGGACATGCTCGAGCGCGGACTATCCGAGGAACAGAAGCTGATGCGCGAGAGCTGCCGCGCATTCGTCGACGATTTCGTCGCGCCATTCATCCGCAAGAACTGGCAGCGCGAATGGCTGATGGACCCGGATGCGCGCCTTCCGGCCGAGATCCTCGAGCAGGCCGACCGCATCGGCATCCGCACGCTCGCGGTGCCGGAGGAATACGGCGGCGTGCAGCTCGATGCCGCGACCGAGGTGCGCAGCTTCGCCCTCATCGCCGAGGAGATCGCGCGCGGCGACTCCGGCCTCGCCGACAAGCTGGTGCAGAACTGGAAGGTCTCGGTGCTGCTGCGCAAGTTCGCGCCGAAGCAGCTGCAGGACCACTGGTTCCCGCGGCTGGTGAAGGAGCCTTCATTCCTCCTGGCACACTGCCTTACCGAGCCGCGCGGCGCGTCGGATCGCTGGCTGCCTTACAACGTGCCCGAAGCGGCGATGCACACCAAGGCCGTTCTCGACGGCGAGCACTGGGTCATCAACGGGCGCAAGCAGTTCATCAGCAACGGCTACGACGCCAGCCTTTTCGTCGTCTACGCGAACACCAACCCGAAAGTCGGGATGATGCAGGGCACGTCCAGCTTTCTCGTGCCTCGTGATAGCAAGGGGCTGACGATCGCTCGCTGCAACGAGACCATCGGCTGCCGCTTCATGAACAACGGCGAGCTGGTGTTCGAGGACC
>VBCP01000006.1:2680-5903 GCA_005888925.1 Betaproteobacteria bacterium
ATCCAGGCGGCGAAAAACCTCGGTGTCGGCATGGCCGCGTACGAGCGCACGGCCGAATACGTGCAGAACTACGTGCAGGGCGGGCGCATCCTCATCAAGCACCAGGCGGTGGCGCTACGCCTCGCGGACATGGCGACGCGCCTCTCCGCGGTGCGCGCGCTGGTGCGCGAGTCGGCGCGGGCGGTGGACGAAGGCGGGGCCGATGCCGATACGCTGTGCAACATGGCGAAGGTGTTCGCCTCCGAAGAAATCATGAAGGTGGCGCAGCACGCCATGGAGCTGCACGGCGGCAACGGCGCGATGCTCGACTTCGGCATCGAGAAGCTGTTCCGCGACGCGTCGATCTTCCTCCACATGGACGCCACCGCCGACATCTCGCGCTTCAAGATCGTGAAGTCGCTGTTCCCGCAGACCGCCGGCGCCTACGCCGGCAGGGAAGATTAGGTTTTAGAAGCGCCGGCCCAGCCGTTGGCGGTGATGTCGAAGGCGATGCCGTCGGGATCGTGGTACTTCACTTCGTAGAAGGCGCCGCTCTCGGCGGGCTCGCCCATCCAATGCACGCCGCCGGCCGCCTCGATCGCCTCGCGCGTCGAGGCGACGTCCTCGACGATGAAGCCGAAGTGATGCACGCCGACGAACTCGCGGCCGAGCTTGCCGGCGTAGTGCTCCTTCTTGTAATGGAGCAGCGCGAGGTTCATCACGCCGTCGGTGAGATAGACGCCCTGCGCGCCTTCCCAGTCGGTGGTGCCGACCCGCTTCAGGCCGAAGGCCTGGATGTAGAACTCGGCGGCCTTCTCCGGGTCGGGCACCGTGATCGCGAGGTGTCGCAGCTTGGCCATCTCAGTGGATCGGGCAGGCGACGGTGTTGACGCCGAGGTAGATTTCGCGCAGGAAGAGCGTGAGGCTGCCGATCAGCGCCACCATCGCGAGCACGAACAGGATCGCCACCAGCTGCGAAAGGTCCGCGGTGATCAGCGCGTCCAGGAATGCAATGGCGATCAGCAGGCAGATGAGGAGCGCCGCGACCACGGCGAGCAGGATCGCGGTGTAGATCAGCCGCACGCGGCGCTGCACGAACCCGAGCTCGCCCTGCGCGCTCGTCGCGAGCGCGGGCTCCAGCTTGGGCAGCGTCGCGACCAGCGTGCGACGCCGGTCGACCGAGCGGCCGAGCCGGTTGACGAGCACGTTGAGCAGCGTACCGACCGCGGTGAGCAGGAACACCGGCGCGATCGCCAGCTGGATGACGTGCGCGATGTCGCCGAGCGCCGAGGTGAGTGGCATGGCGGTGCATAAGATACAGGGTCGCTGCCGGGAAAAGCATTGCGCATCGTCGACTACCCGTAGCTTGCTGTTACGCAAGGATCGCGAATTGCTACCGTTTGGCTCATGTTGGGCGCAAGCGGCGCCAGAACTGGCGCCGCCATGCGCGGTCGACACTATTGCGGCGAGAGTGCATTAGATGAAAAAGGGTTTTTACAGCGCTAACGTGCGGAAACCTGCCGGGAGAATCCCGGCCGAGGCGGCGTCGCTACGCGAAGTCCAGACGAAAGAGGTCGCGAAACCTCCGCGGCGCGGGTGGCGCGAACTCTACAAGCGTCACGAAAAGTCGAGCATCTTCGTCGCCGGCGCGGCGCTCGCGGTAATTCTCGTCGCGCTGCACGGCTCCCTCGCGCCGGCGCCGCTGCGCATCACGCAGGACGATATCGACCAGGCGGTGGCGCGCACGCTCGAGACGAAGCCCCTGCCTTCGCCGGCGATGAAAGCCTACCAGGCGGTGCGCAGCTCGATCGTGCGCGTGCGCGCGATCGGCGACGGCCTCGAGTACGACGAGTACATGCACCGCGCCACCGGCAGCGGCGTGGTGATCATCGATAAAGGCGTGATCCTCACCAGCCTGCACGTGGTCGCGGGTGCGAGCCTGGTGCGCGTGCAGTTCGAGGACGGCCTCGAGTCCGAGGCGGCGATCATCAGCACCCAGCCGGAGAACGACCTTGCGGTGCTGCAGGCGAAGCAGATCCCGGACGACCTGCAGGCGGCGACCTTGCGCTCGGCCAAGCATCTGATCGAAGGCGAGCATGTCACCGCCATCGGCTTCCCGTTCGGCATCGGCCCCTCGGTGTCGCACGGCGTGATCTCGGGCCTGAAGCGCGAGTACCAGTCGCCCGATGGCGAACGCATTCTCTCCAACCTGATCCAGTTCGATGCCGCCGCGAATCCCGGCAGCTCGGGCGGACCGCTCGTCAATGCGGCGGGCGAAGTGATCGGCATCATCACCGCGATTCTCAGCACCGCGGAGAAAGCCGGCTTCTCCGGCATCGCCTTCGCCGTGCCCATCGAGCTCGCCGCAGGGGCGGCGGGACTGCCGCCGTTCTGACATGACCTTCCTGTGGCCGGAAGGCCTCTGGACGCTCGGCCTCGTGCCGATGCTCGTGGCGATCTACGTCACGATCCTGCGGCAGCGGAAAAAGAGCGCGCTCGCCTACTCGAACTTCGCGCTCGTCAAGGCGGCACTCGGGAAGCACAGCTTCCGCCGCCATGTGCCGCCGCTGCTGCTACTCGGCGCGTTCGTCGTCATGCTGCTGGCGCTCGCGCGGCCGGCGGCGCTCGTCACGCTGCCGACGCAGCACGAGACGGTGATCCTCGCGATCGACGTCTCGGGCAGCATGCGCGCCGACGACGTCAAGCCGACGCGGCTCGCGGCGGCGCAGGCCGCGGCGCGCGCCTTCATCAAGGACACGCCGGGCAGCACGCGCATCGGCGTCGTGGCTTTCGCCGGCAGCGCCGCGCTGGTGCAGCCGCCGACGCACAACCGGGACGAGGTGCTCAATGCGATCGAGCAGCTCCAGCTGCAGCACGCGACCGCGGTGGGCAGCGGCATCCTCGTGTCGCTGAAGGCGGTCTTTCCCGACCAGGATTTCGAAGTGAAGCCCTCCCAAATGCGCGCGGGCCTGGGCTCCGCCGCCGCAGGCGGTTCGCGTGCCTCATCACAGCCCTTGGGCGCACCGGCGAAGCCCGAACCGAAGCCGGTGCCGCCCGGTTCGTACAAGTCGGCGGTGGTGATCCTCCTCACCGACGGCCAGACCACCACCGGTCCCGATCCGGTCGATGCCGCGCGGCTCGCCGCCGAGCGCGGGGTGCGCGTGTTCACCGTCGGCGTCGGCACGCCCGACGGCCAGATCCTCACCGGCGAAGGCTGGTCGATCCGCGTGCGCCTCGACGAGGA
>VBCP01000006.1:5947-7705 GCA_005888925.1 Betaproteobacteria bacterium
GTGATGGAGCGCAAGAAGACCGAGATCACCGCGCTGTTCACCGCCATCGCGGCTTCGCTCACGCTGCTCGCCGCGGCGCTCTCGCTGCTGTGGTTTAACCGCATCCTGTAGAATCCGCGCCTTTCTCCGCACCCACGGAGAAATGAGGTAATGGCGCTCATCGTCCAGAAATTCGGCGGCACTTCGGTCGGCTCCGTGGAACGGATCCGCAACGTCGCGCGGCGCGTGGCCAAGTGGCGCGCGGCGGGCCACGGTCTGGTCGTGGTGCCCTCCGCGATGGCCGGCGAGACCAACCGCCTGATCGCGCTGGCCAAGGAAATCCAGCCGCATCCCGATCCGCGCGAGCTCGACGTGGTCGCCGCCACCGGCGAACAGGTGACGATCGGCCTCTTGTCGATGGCGCTGCTCGAGCTCGGCGTCAAGGCGAAGAGCTACAGCGGCTGGCAGGTGAAGATCGTCACCAACTCCGCCTACAACAAGGCGCGCATCATCGCCATCGACGACGCCGCCATCCGGCGCGACCTGGCCGAAGGCCAGGTGGTGGTGGTGGCCGGCTTCCAGGGCGTCGATGAAGCGGGCAATGTCACCACGCTCGGGCGCGGCGGCTCGGACACTTCGGCGGTCGCGCTCGCCGCCGCGCTCAAGGCCGACGAGTGCCACATCTTCACCGACGTCGACGGCGTCTACACCACCGATCCGCGCATCGTGCCGGAGGCGCGGCGGCTACGGACGATCACCTTCGAGGAAATGCTCGAGATGGCCGGAGCAGGCTCCAAGGTACTTCAGATCCGCTCGGTCGAATTTGCCGGCAAGTACCGGGTGCCGACGCGCGTGCTCTCGAGCCTCACCGATCCGCTGATCACGGTGGCGGAGGAAGCGCAGGCCGGCACGCTCATCACTTTCGAGGATGATCCCCACATGGCAATGGAAAAGGCAGTCATTTCCGGCGTCGCCTTCAACCGCGACGAGGCGAAAATCACGGTGCACGACGTGCCCGACCGGCCCGGCATCGCCTACGCGATCCTCGGCCCGATCGCCGACGCCAACATCGACGTCGACGTCATCGTGCAGAACGTCGGCCACGACGGCATGACCGACATGACCTTCACGGTGCATCGCAGCGACTACGCGCGCGCCGTGAAGCTCCTCAAGGGCCAGGTGCAGCCGCACATCAAGTGCCGCGACATCACCGGCGACGAGCGGATCGCCAAGGTGTCGATCGTCGGCATGGGGATGCGCTCGCACGCCGGCATCGCGGCGCAGATGTTCCGCACGCTCGCGGAAGAAGGCATCAACATCCAGATGATCTCGACCTCCGAGATCAAGATTACCGTGGTGATCGAGGAGAAGTACACCGAGCTCGCAGTGCGCGTGCTGCACAAGGCGTTTGAACTGGACCAGGCCTAAAGCTCTACTGCGCGCCTTCCATGCTGTCGGCGCGGCGCACGAATTCGGCGTGCCCCATCCACCAGCCGTCGAGATAGTCCTTCTCGGCGGCGGCCACCTGATAGCGGCCGCACTGGTAGGCATAGACCTCGATGCGCGGCTGGTTGCCGGTGATGCCGTCGCGCTCGCCGAGCTGGGACCAGTCGGCGACGCGGCACTCGTTCTCGGTCATGCCGGCGCACCCGGCGAGTGCGATGCAGGTGAGCAAGGTGTAGCGCATGCGCCAATCTACCATCAAGCCGGGGTGCAATTGTTCTGCGACTCGATGAACACCCGCTTCACCCGGCGATCCGCCGCCTTGATGCGCTGATC
>VBCP01000554.1 GCA_005888925.1 Betaproteobacteria bacterium
CGATGCGCCCGTAGCCTTTCGGTTCGTCGACCTCGGTGGTCATCACGGCGATGCCTTCGCGCGCAGCTTCGATCAGGCGTTGGAGACTTTCTCCGCGCACCAGCGGCACGTCGCCATAAAGGATCAGGATGTCGCCATCGCGCCCGAGCTGCGACATCGCCTGCTGCACGGCGTGCCCGGTACCGAGCTGCTCGGCCTGCAGCACCCAATCGACCGCCGCCTGTGCAAATGCAGCGCGCACTTTCTCGGCGCCGTGGCCGTGCACCACGACCGTCTTGCGCGGGTTGAGCGCGCGCGCCGCATCGAGCACATGCGCGAGCAGCGGCCGGCCGCCGATCGGATGCAGGACTTTGGGCAGATCGGACCGCATGCGCTTGCCCTGACCGGCGGCAAGCACGATCACATCGAGAGGCATCGGGGCATTTTAGCTAATATCGGTTGCAGTGCTGACCGAGGATCTTGCAAGCAAGCTGGCGCGCGTAGCGCTCGCGAACATCGTGCGCGAATACCCGCGGCACATCCAGCACTTCATGAGCAGCGCGGGCGAGGAGCTTGGCGAGCGCACCCTGCATCCGGCGTTCTACGGCAGTTACGACTGGCACTCGGCGGTGCACATGCACTGGCTGCTCATGCGCGTGCTGCGGCTCTATCCCGTCGCGCGCATAGCGCCGGCGATCGCCGATGCGCTGGATGCGCATCTCACGCCCGAGGCGATCGCCAAGGAGCTCGAGTATTTTCGCGGACCCGCCGGCCGCACGTTCGAGCGCCCCTACGGCTGGGCCTGGCTGCTCGAATTGCAGGCCGAGGCGCTCGCGGCGAAGTCGCGCTGGTCGCGTGCCCTCGCGCCGCTCGCCACCGAGCTGGCGCAGCGCTTTGCCGACTATCTGCGCATCTCGCCCTATCCGGTGCGCGCCGGCGCCCATGGCAACACGGCGTTCGCCTGCGCACTTGCGCTCGACTATGCGCGCGCGGCGGCCGATACGGCGCTGGAATTCGAGATCCGAAAGAGCTCGCGTCGCTGGTATGGCGCAGATCGCGACGCGCCGATCGCCTATGAGCCTTCGCTGGACGACTTCCTGTCGCCGAGCCTGATGGCGGCGGTGCTGATGGGCCAGATCCTGGAGGCGGGGGAGTTCCATGCCTGGTTGCAGCGCTTCGCACCGCAGGGCTTCGGCGCGCTCGCCGAGCCGCCAACGGTGGTGGATCATGCCGACCCGAAGCAGAGCCACCTCGACGGGCTGTGCCTGACGCGTGCCTGGTGCTTCCAACGCCTGGGCGACGGCGCTGCGGCCGAGCAGCTGATTGCGGCGGCACTGCCGCACGTGGTGGGCGGGGACTACGCCGGCGAGCACTGGCTCGCCTCGTTCGCGGTGCTCGCGCTCAGTTCACCTGCTATCGCGGAAGCTCGGAAAACCCCATGAGGAACTCGTCGACCGCGCGGGCGCACTGCCGGCCTTCGCGGATCGCCCACACGACGAGCGACTGACCGCGGCGCATGTCGCCCGCGGCGAATACTTTCGGCACCGAGGTCGCATAGGCCTTCGCGCCCTCGGTATCGGCCTTGGCGTTGCCGCGCGCGTCCTTGTGCACGCCGAGCTCTTCCAGCAGCGACTGCAGCGGCGAGACAAAACCCATCGCCAGCAGCACGAGGTCGGCGGGCATGTCGAACTCGGAGCCCGGGACTTCGTGCGGTCTGCCGTCCTTCCACTCCAGGCGCACGGCCTGGAGCGCTTTTACTTTTCCGTGATCCGCCACGAACTGCTTGGTGGCGATCGACCAGTCGCGCTGCACGCCCTCCTCGTGCGAGGACGAGGTGCGAAGCCGCGTCGGCCAGTACGGCCACACCGGATTGCGCTCGACATCCGGCGGCATCGGCAGCAGCTCGAACTGTGTCACCGACCTTGCGCCATGGCGGTTCGAGGTGCCGACGCAGTCCGAGCCGGTGTCGCCGCCACCGATGATCACGACATGCTTGTCGGTCGCCCAGAGGTCGGGCACCTGCGTGTCGCCCGCGACGCGCTTGTTCTGCAGCGGCAGAAAATCCATCGCGAAGTGCACGCCGGCGAGATTGCGTCCCGGGATCGGCAGGTCGCGCGGCTGCTCGGCGCCGCCGGCAAGCACGATGGCGTCGAACTGGTTTTTGAGGCTCTCGGGCGAGATGCTCTCGCGCGCATCGCTCGGCACACCGCGCGCAGGAGGCTGCACGCCGACGTACACGCCCGCGCGGAACTTGACGCCCTCGGCGCGCAGCTGATCCAGGCGCCGGTCGATCACGCCCTTGTCGAGCTTGAAGTCCGGAATCCCATAGCGCAGCAGGCCGCCGATGCGATCGCTTTTCTCAAAGACGGTCACCTCGTGCCCCGCGCGCGCCAATTGCTGCGCGCAGGCGAGGCCCGCCGGGCCGGAGCCGATCACCGCGACGCGCCGGCCGGTCGGATGCGCCGCGCGCTGCGGCCGCACCCAACCCTCTTCCCAGGCCTTGTCGGCGATCGCGTGCTCGATCGACTTGATGCCAACCGCGTCCTCGTTGATACGCAGCACGCAGGCTTCCTCGCAGGGCGCGGGACAGATGCGGCCGGTGAACTCCGGAAAATTGTTGGTCGAGTGCAGAACTTCGATGGCCGCCTTCCAGTCCTGGCGGTATACGAGGTCGTTCCAGTCCGGAATGATGTTGTTGACCGGGCAGCCCGACATGCAGAACGGGATGCCGCAGTCCATGCAGCGCGCACCCTGCACACCGGCGGCGTCGTCGGCCAGGCGCAGGTAGAACTCGCGGTAGTGTTTCTTGCGCGCCTCGGGCGCTTCGTGCGGCTCCTCGAGCCGCTCGTGCTCGAGGAATCCGGTGACCTTGCCCACTACGCGGCCGCTTTCTTCTGGCCGGCGAGTTCGCCGAGCGCGCGGCGATATTCCTTCGGGAACACCTTGACGAAGCGCGACCGGTACTGCGCCCAGTTCGCCAGCACCTCCGAGGCGCGCCGCGACCCCGTGTAGCGCGCGTGGTTTTCGACCATGCGCTTGACGGTCGCTTCGTCCGATTGCTTCTGATGCCAGAACTCGCGCGCGAGCTTCGCCTGTTGCTCCGATTCCGGCAGCAGCGGCTCGAGCTCGACCATCGCGCTGTTGCAGCGCTTGGCGAACTCGCCCTCGAGATCCAGCACGTAGGCGATGCCGCCCGACATGCCGGCAGCGAAGTTGCGCCCCGCGGCGCCGAGCACGACCACCGTGCCGCCGGTCATGTATTCGCAGCCGTGGTCGCCGACGCCTTCGACGACGGCGGCGGCGCCGGAGTTGCGCACCGCGAAGCGTTCGCCCGCGACGCCGCGGAAGTAGG
>VBCP01000555.1 GCA_005888925.1 Betaproteobacteria bacterium
CTGAAACGCTGGTCGGCACACGTGAATGGTGGATCGGCGAGCGGCCGTATGGGGTTGCAGAGGCACGCTTGCACAGCGGCACGGTCATCGCCCAGCTAGCCGGAGTGGAAAGCCGCGAGGCGGCACTGGCGCTCAAGGGCGCCGAGGTTGCAGTGCCGCGCGAGGCGCTGCCGCCTGTCGCGGAAGGGCATTACTACCTCGCGGACCTGGTCGGGCTCGAGGTGCTGAACCAGCAGGGC
>VBCP01000556.1 GCA_005888925.1 Betaproteobacteria bacterium
GGAACGATTCGAGGATCGGCGGCCGGCGCAGATGCGGCAGGCGTGCGGCGACGTTGAGCGATAGCTGTATCCCGCCCTCGATCTCGCGCAGCGCCTGCAGCATTATTCCCTCCCTGTTTTTATTGTCGCACTATGGGACCGTGGCATCGGCGCGCTCAGCCATTTGAAACGACCGACCGTCTCCAAAAGCCCGGCTTTTTCCCGTATAATCCGCGCCTTTTCGCGGTCCGGAGCAAACTCAGATGGTGGTGATTCGACTGCAGCGCGGCGGCGCCAACAAGCGTCCGTTCTACCACTTGGTGGTGGCCGATTCGCGCCGGGCGGCGTCGGGCAAGTTCCTCGAGCGCGTGGGCTTCTACGATCCGAAAGCCCCCGAAGGCCGCGAGGCGCTGCGCGTCAACATGGAACGGGTGAAGCACTGGAAGGGCCGCGGCGCGCAGCTTTCGCTCACCGCCAAGCGGCTCGTGAAGCAGTTTGCCAAGAAGGCCGCCTGATCGGCTGATCGGCATGGGCCGCGTCGCCGGCTCGTACGGCGTGCGCGGCTGGATCAAGGTAGCGCCCGGCGGCGGCGTAGCTGAAACGCTGGTCGGCACACGTGAATGGTGGATCGGCGAGCGGCCGTATGGGGTTGCAGAGGCACGCTTGCACAGCGGCACGGTCATCGCCCAGCTAGCCGGAGTGGAAAGCCGCGAGGCGGCACTCGCGCTCAAGGGCGCCGAGGTTGCAGTGCCCCGCGAGGCGCTGCCGCCTGTCGCGGAAGGGCATTACTACCTCGCGGACCTGGTCGGGCTCGAGGTGCTGAACCAGCAGGGCGAGCGCCTGGGAGCGGTGAGGCAGTGGATTTCGAACGGCGCGCAGGACGTGATGGAAGTGGCCGGCGAGCGCACGCGGCTCATCCCATGGGTGAGCGCGATCGTCAAGCGGGTCGATCTCGAGCGCGGGCAGGTGGTGGTCGAGTGGAGCGCCGAGTGGTGATGCGCTTCGATGTCGTGACGCTCTTTCCGCAGATGTTTTCGGCGCTGACCGAGAGCGGTATCACCAGCCGGGCGCTGCAGGCGGGGCTGTGGCAGTTCAGGGCGTGGAATCCGCGCGATTTCACGACGGACAATTACCGGACGGTGGATGACCGTCCGTATGGCGGCGGGCCGGGCATGGTGATGCTCGCCGAGCCGCTGGAAAAGGCATTGGACGCGGCGCGCGCCGCCGGCGGGAGCCGGGTGGTGTACCTCTCGCCGCAGGGCAGGAAGCTGGATCACCGCAAGGTGATGGAGATTTCGAAAGAAAGCGCCCTCACCTTGCTCTGCGGTCGGTACGAAGGCGTCGACGAGCGGCTGCTGCGCGCCCGGGTCGATGAAGAGCTGTCAGTGGGGGACTTCGTGCTCTCGGGCGGTGAGCTGGCGGCGATGGCGCTGATCGACGCCTGCGTGCGCCAGCTGCCGGGGGCACTGGGCGACGAGCAGTCGGCGCTCGAGGAGTCGTTTGCGGCCGGGCTGCTCGAGAGCCCTCAATACACGCGGCCTGAAATTTATGGCGGCGAGCGGGTGCCGGAGGTGCTGCTCTCCGGGCATCATGAGAACATCCGCCGCTGGCGGCTGAAGCAGGCGCTGGGGCGGACCTGGTTGCGAAGGCCGGAGCTGCTGCAGGCGCGGGGCATGAGCAAGGAGGTACAGGCGTTGCTCGCCGAGTTCCAGCAGGAATACAGGAGCTGAACATGGATCTGATCAAGACGATCGAGCAGGAAGAGATCAAGCGCCTCGGGAAGGAGATTCCCGACTTCTCGCCCGGCGACACCGTGCTGGTGAACGTCAACGTGGTCGAGGGCGAGAGAAAGCGCGTGCAGGCCTTCGAGGGCATGGTCATCGCCAAGAGGAACCGCGGCCTCAACTCCTCGTTCATCGTGCGCAAGATCTCCTCGGGCGAGGGCGTCGAGCGCACCTTCCAGACCTACTCGCCGCTCATCGCCTCGATCGAGGTGAAGAGGAAGGGCGACGTGCGCCGCGCCAAGCTCTATTACCTGCGCGCGCGCTCGGGCAAGTCGGCGCGCATTCGCGAAAAGACCGGCGCAGGGGAAGGCGAGACGCAGGAGTAAGCGCAACTGCAGCAGGAGTAAAATCGGCTGATGCGCCGCGAAGCCGCCGCCATCAGCCCGATCGCCGAGATCATCGCCGAGATCCGCGCCGGCCGGATCGTGATCCTGGTCGACGACGAGGATCGCGAGAACGAGGGCGACCTCGTGTTCGCGGCGGAATTCGTCGGCGCCGACAAGATCAACTTCCTCGCCAAGCACGGCCGCGGCCTGGTCTGCATGCCGATCACCGAAGAGCATGCGGCGCGCCTCGGCCTGCGCCCGATGGTCGAGCAGAACCGCTCGCGCCACGGCACCAACTTCACCGTCTCGATCGAGGCCGCCGAGGGCATCGCCACCGGCATCTCGGCGCACGACCGGGCGCTCACCATCAAGGTGGCGGCGGCCGCCGATGCGCGCCCCGAGGACATCGTGCAGCCCGGCCACGTCTTTCCGCTCATCGCCCAGCCGGGCGGCGTGCTGGTGCGCGCCGGCCACACCGAGGCCTGCTGCGATCTCGCGCGGCTTGCCGGCCTCACGCCGGCCGCCGTGCTGTGCGAGATCATGCGCGACGACGGCGCGATGGCGCGCCTGCCCGATCTCATGCTGTTCGCCGCCGAGCACCAGCTCAAGATCGGCACCATCGCCGATCTCATCGAGTACCGCAGCCGCCACGAGTCTCTCGTGCAGCGCACGCTCGAGCGCGACATGGAAACCGCGTGGGGCGTCTTCCGACTCGTCGCCTACCGCGACCGCGCGCTCGGCTCGATCCATCTCGCGCTCGTGCTCGGCTCGCCGTCCAAGGAGCGCGAGACCCTGGTTCGCGTGCATGAGCCGCTGTCCTTGCTCGATCTGCTGGACGCCGGCCCGGGCACGCACTCCTGGGGCGTCGGCGAAGCGCTCGCCGCGATCCGCGCCACCGGCAGCGGTGCGATGGTGCTGCTCAACTGCACCCAGAGCACGCAGGCGCTGGAAGCGCGGCTCGCCGACAGCCGGCCCCCGGCCGGGCGCAGCATGGACTTGCGCCTCTACGGCATCGGCGCCCAGATCCTGCGCGATCTCGGCATCGGCCGCATGCGCCTCATGGCCGCGCCGCGCAAGATGCCGAGCATGGCGGGCTTCGGCCTCGAAGTCACCGGCTACGTGAGCCGCGCGTCCGCGCGCGCCTGAGGTCGCGGATGCGCCTGGGCATCGTCGCGAGCCGGTTCAACGAAGCGCTCGCTTCGAAGCTCCTCGAGCGGGCGCGCCACGAAGCGCGCAAGCTCGGCGCCGAAGCCGCGGTCGTCTCCGTGCCCGGGGCGCTGGAAATTCCGGTCGTGCTGCAGTGGATGGCGCAGAGCGGGCGCTTCGATGCGCTGGTCGCGATCGGCGCCGTGATCCGCGGCGAGACCCACCACTTCGAGATCGTCGCCAACGAATCGGCGCGCGGCGTCATGGAGGTGGCGCTCGAGTGCGGCCTGCCGATTGCCAACGGCATCCTGACGACCGAGGACGAGGCGCAGGCCGAGGCACGGCTCGAGAAGGGCGCCGAGGCGGTGCGCGTCGCCGTGGAGATGGCAAAACTGCGGGCTACGCTGAGTAAACAGTCGCATGAAGACCGCTAGGCGCCAGGCGCGCGAAATCGCGCTGCAGGCGCTCTACGCCTGGCAGCTCTCGGGCGGCGACCCGGTGGAGGAAGCCCGCGGCCTGGAAGGCTTCGACAAGGGCGATCGGTCTTTCGTCGAGGCGCTGGTCGTCGGCGTGCGCGACCGCGTGGGCGAGCTGCAGGGCCTCATCGTGCCGCACCTCGATCGCGATCTCGCGAGGCTCTCGCCGGTGGAGCGCTCGATTCTCTACATCGGCGCGTTCGAGCTCGCCGCGCATCCCGAGACGCCCTTCAAGGTCGTGCTGAACGAGGCGATCGAGCTCGGCAAGAGCTTCGGCGGCACCGAGGGCTACCGCTTCGTCAACGGCGTGCTCGAGAAGATCGCGGCGCGCCTGCGCCCCGACGAGGTGGGCAGGGCACGCAATCCCGCCTGACTTTGTGCCCCTAAGCGAGTTCGACATCATCCGGCGCTACTTCGACCGAGCGCCGAACCGCGCGCTGCTCGGCGTGGGCGACGACTGCGCGCTGCTGCGGCCCAACGCGGGGCTCGAGCTTGCGGTCACCACCGACATGCTGGTCGAGGGCCGGCATTTCCTGCCCGACGCGGCGGCGCGCTCGCTCGGGCACAAGGCGCTTGCGGTGAATCTTTCGGACCTCGCCGCCATGGGGGCGGCGCCGCGCTGGGTGCTGCTGGCGCTTGGCCTGCCTTCGGCCGACGCCGGCTGGCTGGAAGCGTTTTCCGCGGGCTTCTTCGCGCTCGCCGAGCGCTACGGCGTCGAGCTGATCGGCGGCGATACGACACGTTCGCCGCTGCGTACGATCAGCGTCGTGGCGCTCGGCGAAGTACCCGCGGGCGTGGCGCTCTATCGCAGCGGCGCCAAGCCGGGCGACGACATCTGGGTCTCGGGCGAACTGGGCGGCGCGGCGCTCGCCCTGCGTCGGCCGGAGGTGGCCGAGGTGGCCCGCCGCTTGCACGAGCCCGAGCCGCGCGTCGAGCTCGGCGAGCGCCTGCGCGGC
>VBCP01000557.1 GCA_005888925.1 Betaproteobacteria bacterium
CCCGCGATGGCCCTGCGCGTCGCGGCGCCGGCGCACCTGATCGACATCAACGGCATCGAGGAACTGCAGCAGTTCACCGCCAGTGGCGACGGAGATCTCACCGTTCGCGCGTGCGTGCGCCATGCCGCCTTCGAACGTCCGGTCCAACCCGGCCCTCTGGGTGCATTGCTCGCTCGAGTCGTCCGCTACATCGCCCATTACCCGATTCGCACGCGCGGCACGATGTGCGGCAGCCTGGCGCACGCGGACCCGGCCTCCGAGTGGTGCCTGGTCGCTGCCACGCTCGATGCGGAGCTGACCGCGCTCAGTCGCCGCGGCACTCGACCCATTCCCGCGCGCGATTGGTTCCAGGGACTGATGACGACCGCTCTGAAACCCGATGAGCTCCTTTTGGAGGTGCGCTTCAAATCGCTGCCTGCAGCCGGCGCGCGGGCGATTTTGCGCTGGCGATGGCGCTGGTCACATTCCGGGTGCAATCCGGAGTGATTGTTGAACCGCATGTGGGCGTAGGGGGAGTCGACGCGACGCCTCGTCGCATCGCCCCGGCAGAGGATGCATTGCGCGGGCGCAAGCCCACCCGCGATGTGTACGAGGAGGCGGCAAAGGCTGCAGCCGCGGCCATCGATCCGCTCACCGACGTGCGCTACGACGCCGCTTATCGTCGCGACCTGACGCGCACCATGGTGCGGCGCGCTCTGGAGCAGGCATCGCCGCCCCAATGACCAGGCTCGCGTTGACGGTGAACGGCGAGCGCCACGTCATTGACGTCGAGGCGCGCCACACCCTGGCCGACGCGCTGCGCGAGCGGTGCGGCAAGACGGGTACGAACCTCGGCTGTGAGCATGGCGTCTGCGGAGCCTGCACGGTATTGGTGGATGGCGAGCCGGCTCGCGCGTGCCTGCTCTTTGCCGTCCAGCTGGAAGGCAAATCGATCCGCACCGTGGAAGGACTGGCGCAGGACGGTCGCCTGCACGAGCTGCAGCGCGCCTTCATGGAGCATCACGCGTTGCAATGCGGCTATTGCACGCCAGGGTTCCTGATGCTGGCTGCGTGGTTCATAGAGCGCTATCCGCAGGCGGACGACGAGCAGATCCGCGAGCTCGTCGCATCGAACCTGTGCCGCTGCACCGGATACCAGAACATCGTGCGGGCGATTCGGGCGGCAGCGGACCGGCGAAGATGAAAGTCGTCGGCCAGTCGGTCCAGCGGCTCGAGGACGAGCCGCTTGTCACCGGACGCGGCAGATTCGTGGGAAACCTGTCCTTCCCCGGCGAGCTCCACATGCGCGTGGTCAGGTCCTCACACGCGCACGCCGATCTCATTGCCGTCGACGCCGCCCAGGCCCTCGCCCTGCCCGGAGTTGCGGCGGTCTGGACCTTCGCCGACGTCTCGGAAGTTCCGCCGATCGAATTTCGTCCGACGCGGGTCCAGGGCCTCGAGCCCTACCGGCAGACCGTCCTCGCGAATCAATGCGTGCGCTACGTCGGCGAGCCGCTGGCCGCTGTCTTCGCGGAGTCGAGCTACGTCGCCGAGGACGCGGCCGAGCTCGTCGCCGTGGACGCATCCCCGCTGCCCGCCCGGCTCGACGCGCGTGCCTCCGACATCGAGCCGACGGTGCTGCGCAAGGAGTACGGCGATGTTGGCGAAGCCTTCCGCAAGGCCGATCAGGTCATCACGCTCGAGTTGTCGATCGGCCGGCACTCGGGAGTGCCGCTCGAGTGCCGCGGGGCGATCGCCCGCCAAGACCCCGAGACGCAGGTGCTCGAGCTCTACGGCGCGACCAAGCGCCCGCACCCGAACCGCGATGTGATCGCGCGCATGCTGCGGCTCGATCCGGCCCGCGTCCAGCTCTTCGAAGGTCATATCGGCGGCGGATTCGGCGTGCGCGGCGAGCTGTACCCGGAGGACTTCCTCGTATGCCTCGCCGCGCTGCGACTCGGCCGGCCCGTCAAGTGGCTCGAGGATCGGCGCGAGAATCTTCTCGCCTGCAACCAGTCGCGCGAGCAGTTCCATCGAATCAGCGCCGCGATCGACAGCGCAGGGCGCATCCTCGGCCTGCAGGATGAGTTTTTCCATGACCAGGGCGCGTACGTGCGTACTCATGGTGCACGTGTTGCAGACCTGACTGCCGGGATGCTGCCGAGCGTCTATCGAGTTCCAGCCTTTCGCGCCGTCGCGCATTACCGCCTGACGAACAAGACGCCTGCGGCGACGTATCGCGCGCCGGGCCGTTTCGAGGCGACCTTCGTGATCGAGCGCGTCATGGACGCCATCGCCCAACGGCTGAAGATCGATCGCGCCGAAGTACGGCGACGCAACCTGATCGCCAAGAGCGAATTGCCTTTCACGCGGCCGTTCCAGGTCCTCGACACGGATCTCGTGCTGGATTCCGGCGACTACGCAGGTTTGCTCGAAAAGGCCCAGCACGCCTTCGGCTGGGACGCGCTCGAGCGCGAGCTCGCCGGGCGACGGACCTCCGGCGAGTGCGTCGGCATGGGGCTCGCGCTGTTTCTCGAGAAGAGCGGCCTGGGTCCGACGGATCTGGCGAAGATCGGGCTCCTCGAAAACGGTGACGTGGAGGTCGTGACGGGCGCGGCATCTCTTGGACAAGGCGTGGAAACCGTGATCGCCCAGATCTGCGCCGACGCGCTCGGCGTCGATTACAAACGGATCGTCGTGGTGCATGGCAGAACCGACCGCATCCACAAAGGTTTCGGCTCGCACGCTTCTCGCACGACCGTCATGACCGGTAACGCCGCCTGCAAGGCTGCACAGACGCTGCGCGCACGGATTCTCGAGTGGGCAGAAGGGCAGTTCGACCTGCCGCAGGAAGTGCTCGACATACGCAATGGCGAGCTTGTGCGGACCGACGTCGACGCCAGGCCGCTCGCCACCCTGCGTGAGCTCGCCGGCAGGGCGAAATTCGAGGCCGAGGGCGAGTTTTTCTCCGACCACATGACGTACCCGTACGGCGCGCATCTCGCGGTTGTGGCGGTCGACCGAGATACCGGCGGCGTGCGCGTTCTCCGCTACTTGGTGGCGTATGACATTGGGCGCGCGGTGAACCCGATGCTGGTCGAGGGACAGATTCTCGGCGGCGTCGCCCAGGGCATAGGCGGCGCCTTGTACGAGGAATTCCTGTATGACGAGACCGGCCAGCCGCTCTCCGTCACCTTTGCCGACTATCTGATACCGACCGCGAAGGAAGTGCCGCAGGTCGAGGTGCTGATTACCGAGGACGCGCCAAGTCCGCTCAACCCCCTCGGGCTAAAGGGCGCCGGTGAAGCAGGAATCAATGCGGTGGGTGCGGCCATCGCCTCGGCGATTGATGACGCTCTCGGCCAGAAAATATTCGTGACGCGCTTGCCTGTCACACCCGTGCAAATCAAGAGGGCGCTCATATGACCAGACGCTGGCTGCTCGCAGTGTGCATCGCACTCGGCGCCACGAGCGCCTGGGCACAAGCGTTTCCCGGCCGGCCGATCCACCTCGTGGTCGCATTCGCGCCCGGCGGTATCGCCGACACCATCGCCCGGACTGTCGGGCAGAAGATGAGCGAAAAGATCGGCCAGCCGGTCGTAGTGGAGAACCGCAGCGGCGCCGGCGGCATCGTCGGCGCAAAGTACGTCGCGGCGGCCGCGCCGGATGGCTACGTCCTTTTGGTGACGACGACGTCGCTCGCGATAAACGCCAATTCCAAGGAGGGGGTCAATCCGGTCGCTCAGCTGACACCGATCGGAATTGCCGCCAGCACGCCGACGATCTTTGCCGTCCATGGCAGCGTGGCAGCCAGAGACCTTATGGACTTCGTGCGCAACGTGAAGGGCGGCCGCTTCACCTTTGCCTCGGCCGGCATCGGCAGCGCCGAGCATCTCGCCGGCGAATACGTCTTCCGCTCGGTGCCCGGTCTCGAGGCGACCCACGTGCCGTTCCAGGGCGGCGCGCCGGTGAACACGGCGATCGTGTCGCAGCAGGTCGACCTCGCCTCGACCACGCTGCCGACCGCACTCGCCTTCATACGGCAGCAAACGATGCGTGTGCTCGGCGTGGCAAGCCAGAAGCGCATGGCCCAGCTGCCCAGCGTGCCGACGCTCGGCGAATCGGGCTTTCCGGATTTCGAGAACGCTTCGTGGATCGCCTTTTTCGCGCCGGCTCGGCTGCCGGAGCCGGTGGCGCGGCTGCTCAACGCGGAAATCAACGCCGCGCTTGGCCAAGCCGACGTGCGCGAGCGGCTGAGCGCGATCGGCCTCGAGACGCGCACCATGACGCAGCCCGAATTTGCCGAGTACATCAAGGCCGAGGTTGGGAAGTGGGCGCAAGTCATCAAGTCGACGGGCATTACGCCGAACTGAGAGGAAACATGCTGAGGCTGATCCTTTGCACGGTGGCGCTTGTTGCAGCTACCGATGCGGGCGCGCAAACCTGGCCGACGCGGCCGATCCAGCTCGTGGTGCCTTACGCGCCGGGCGGCGTGGTCGACTTCATCGGCCGCACGCTCGGCCAGCGTCTTTCAGCGCAAGTCGGCCAGCCGGTGGTCATCGACAACCGCCCGGGGGCCGGCGGCATGGTGGGCATCGAATACACCGCACGCGCCGCCGCCGATGGTCATGCGATGGTGATCATGGACCCGGCGGTCGTCATCAACCCGGTGCTGCAGGAAAAGCCTCTCTACGATCTCAAGGATCTCGCCACGGTGAGCGTCGTGGGCTCCTCGCCGCTCGTGCTGACGGTGAATCCGAACCTGCCCGTCACAGACGTAGCCCAGCTCGTGCGGTACGCAAGAGCGAATCCTGGCAAGCTGAACTTCGCATCCGCCGGCATCGGCACGACGCCGCACATGGCGGGGGAGCTCCTGAAAGCGCGCGCCGGCATCGACATGGCGCACGTGCCTTATAAA
>VBCP01000559.1:0-6469 GCA_005888925.1 Betaproteobacteria bacterium
ATCTGGGCCGCGGAGCAGACGCATCTCCACTGGTCGAAGAACCGCGTGAGCGCGCAGGCCACGCGCATCTCGCTCACCGACAACGACGAGGACTGGTACCGCGGCCACGAGACCGAGTTGAAGCCGCTGAAGGACTACGCCGCGGTGCTGATGCGCAAGGACCCGCCCTTCGACCTCGAGTACGTCGCGACCACCTGGCTGCTCTCCGCTGCCGTGCGCGAGGGCGTAAGGGTATTCAACTCGCCCGACGCCATCCGCGACCATAACGAGAAGCTCGCGATCGCCGAGTTCGGCGCCTTCGTCGCGCCGACCCTCGTCACCCGCGAGCCCGCGCGCATCCAGGCGTTCATCGACGAGCAGCGCGACGTGGTGGTCAAGCGCCTCGACGTCATGGGCGGCGAGAACATCTTCCGCGTGCGCCTCGACGATCCGAACCGCAACGTGATCGTGGAGATCATGGCGCAGGGCGGCGAACGCATGGTGATGGCGCAGCGCTACATCCCCGAGATCACCAAAGGGGACAACCGCGTGCTGCTGATCGACGGCCAGCCCGTGCCGCATTGCCTCGCGCGCATCCCGAAGCCGGGCGAGTCGCGCGGCAATCTCGCCGCCGGCGCGCGCGGCGTGGCGCAGCCGCTTAGCGCGCGGCAGCGCGAGATCGCCGACGCCCTGGGGCCGACGCTCGCCAAGAGGGGGCTGTTGCTGGTCGGCCTCGACATCATCGGCGACTGGCTCACCGAGGTGAACGTCACCAGCCCCACCTGCTTCCGCGAGATCCAGGACCAGAGCGGCTTCGACGTCGCCGGGACCTTCGTCACCGCTCTCGAAGCCAGACTCCAATGATCGGCGTGCTGCTCGTCACCCACGGCGAGATCGGCACGGCACTGCTGGCGAGCGCCAGCCAGATCCTCGGCGGCGCGCCGCAGCAGGTGACGACGCTCTCCGTCTGGCGACACGACGACCCGGACGACCTGGTGCTGCGCGCGCGCGAGCTGCTCGAGCAGATCGACGCCGGCGACGGCGTGCTGGCCCTCACGGACATCTTCGGCGCGACTCCCGGCAACGTGGTGTCGCGCCTGCTGGCCGACGGGCAGGTGGAGGGCGTCTCGGGCGTTTCGCTGCCGATGCTGCTGCGTGTGCTGACGAGCCGCGACGGCTCGCTCGGGGCGGCGGTGAAGCGCGCGCTATCCGGCGGCGCCGAGGGCGTGGTCCATATGAACTCCGATCGTTGTCTCGATGCGTAGCGTCGAGGCCGAGATCGTCAATCGCCTCGGGCTGCACGCGCGCGCCGCCGCCAAGCTCACGCATATCGCGAGCGGCTTTCAGAGCGAGATCTGGCTCTCGCGCAGCGGCCGGCGCGTGAACGCGAAGAGCATCATGGGCGTGATGATGCTCGCGGCGGGCAAAGGCTCGACCGTGAAGATCGAGGCCAACGGCGCGGATGCTGAGGCGGCGCTTGCCGCGCTCAAGAAGCTGATCGCCGATCGCTTCGGGGAAGGCGAGTGAACTTCGTCCTGTACGGCCATGCCGTGGCCGGCGGCATCACGGTGGGCTACGCGCACCTGGTGGCGACCGCGCGGCTGGAGGTCGCGCACTACGAGCTCGCGCCTGAAGCGATCGACGCCGAGCTCGCGCGCTTCGAGCGCGCGATGCAGACCGCGCAGCAGGAGCTGCAGGATCTCAAGGCGCACATCCCGCCCGACGCGCCGAAGGAGTTCGAGGCATTCCTCGATCTGCACCGCATGATCCTCAACGACTCGGCGCTGGCGCAGGCGCCGCGCGAGCTGATCCGCAGCCGGCGCTCGAACGCCGAATGGGCGCTGGTGCAGCAGATGGAGCGCCTGGTCGAGCGCTTCGACGAGATCGACGATCCCTACCTGCGCGAGCGCAAGGCCGACGTGCAGCACGCGGTGGAGCGCGTGCTGAAGGCGCTGATGGGCGCGCAGACCATCGCCGAGCCGGCGGTGTCGGAGGAGCAGAAGCTGATCGTGGTGGCGCACGATCTGTCGCCCGCCGACATGATCCTCTTCAAGCGCCACCGTTACGGCGGCTTCGTCACCGACGTCGGCGGCGTCACCTCGCACACCGCGATCGTCGCGCGCTCGCTCGCGATCCCGGCGATCGTCGGCCTGCACCACGCGTTCCAGACCATCAGCGAAGGCGAGCTCCTGATCGTCGACGGCGAGCGCGGGCTGCTCGTCGTCAACCCGGATCCCGTGGTGCTCGCCGAGTATCGCGAGCGCCAGGCCGAGATCAAGGCCGAGCGCCAGCGCCTGAAACGCCTGAAGAAAACCCGCGCCACGACGCAGGACGGCACGCCGATCGAGCTCTACGCCAACATCAAGCTGCCGCAGGACACCTCCGAGGTGCTCGAGTCCGGCGCCGAGGGCGTGGGCCTGTTTCGCACCGAGTTCATGTTCCTGAACCGCAAGGACCTGCCGGGCGAGGAAGAGCAGTTCGCGGCCTATCGCGAGGTCGCGGAGGCGATGAAGGGCCGGCCGGTGATCCTGCGCACGCTGGACGTGGGCGCCGACAAGGCGATGAACGGCGGCGACGGCGCCCACACCATGCCCAACCCGGCGATGGGCCTGCGCGCCATCCGCTTCTGCCTCGCCGAGCCGCAGATGTTCCTCACGCAGCTGCGCGCGATCCTGCGCGCCTCGCACTACGGCACCGTGAGGATCCTCCTGCCGATGGTCGCCCACGCGCACGAGATCGACCAGACGCTCATCCTCATCAGCCAGGCGAAGCAGCAGCTCGAAGAGCGCGGCCAGCCCTACGACCGCGCGGTGCAGGTCGGCGGCATGATCGAGATCCCGGCGGCGGCGCTCGCGCTGCCGATCTTCATGCGGCGGCTCCAATTCCTCTCGATCGGCACCAACGATCTCATCCAGTACACGCTCGCCATCGACCGCACCGACGACGCGGTGGCGCACCTTTACGACCCGCTGCACCCCGCCGTCCTTACCCTGGTGGCGAACACGATCCAGACCGCCACCCGCGGCGGCATGCCGATCGCCGTCTGCGGCGAGATGGCCGGCGACCTGCAGCTCACGCGCCTGCTGCTCGGGCTTGGCTTGCGCAACTTCTCGATGCACCCGTCGCAGCTCCTGGCAATCAAGGAGCGCATCCTGCGCACCAACCTCAGCGAAGTGCAGGCGCTCGCGCAGCGCGTGCTGCGCAACACCGATCCGGCGAAGACACGCGAGCTGCTCGCCAGACTCAATTCTTAGCAACAGGAGGTCAGATGAAGCTGGTTTCTCTACTGTGCGCGCTGCTCTGGAGCTCGTTCGTTCATGCGCAGGCGTACCCGTCGCGGCCGGTGAAGCTCATCGTCCCCTTCCCTGCCGGCAGCGCCACCGACCAGGTGGCGCGCGTGGTCGGCTTCGAACTGCAACAGGCGCTCGGCCAGGCGTTCGTGGTGGAGAACAAGGCCGGCGCGCAGGGCGCGATCGCCGCGGCCGAGGTGGCGAAGGCGGCGCCCGACGGCTACACCCTGATGCTGACCACCAATACGCCGCACGCGGCGAACCCGAGCCTCTTCAAGAAGCTCAACTACGACCCGGTGAAGGACTTCACGCCGATCACGCGCTACGGCACCACCTCGTTCATGCTCATGGTCAGGCCCGATTTCCCCGCCAAGGACCTCAAGGGCTTCATCGCCCATGCGCGCTCGCAGCCCGGCAAGCTCTCCGCCGGCTACGGCTCGGCCGGCTCGCAGGTCTCGATCGCGATGCTCAAGCAGCTCGGCAAGCTCGACATCGTCGAGGTGCCCTACAAGGGCATACCGCAGACCATCACCGACACGATGGGCGGCTCGCTGCAGCTCACTTTCGTCGATATGGCCAACGCGCTGGCGCAGGCCAAGGGCGGCAAGCTGCGGGGCATCGCGGTCACGAATGCGAAGCGCAGCGCGCTCGCGCCCGACATGCCCGCGATAGCCGAAGAGCTGCCGGGCTGATCGTGCAGCGGCTGCACGAGACGAACATGAAGGCGCTGGCGAAGCCCGCTGTAAAGGAAAAGTTTGCGACCGTCGGCACCGACGTCGCGCCGATGAATCCGGCCGAGCTTGCAAGATTCATCCAGGCGGAAGTCGCCCACTGGGCGAAGCTCGTGAAGCTCGCCGGGATCCAGCCTGAATAGGATTCGCATCGGGGCGGGCAGCGGCTTCCAGGGCGACCGCCTGGAGCCGGCGGTGATCCTCGCCTCGCAAGGCAACCTCGACTATCTCGCGCTCGAATGCCTTGCCGAGCGCACCATCGCGCTCGCGCAGCTGCGCAAGCTCGCCGACCCGGCCGGCGGCTTCGACCCGCTGCTCGACGCGCGCATGCGCGCCCTGCTGCCGCTCGCGCTGCGCCACGGCTTTCGCATCGTCACCAACATGGGCGCGGCCAATCCGCTCGGCGCCGGCCGCCGCGTCATTTCACTCGCCCGCGAGCTCGGCCTGCGGCTCAAGGTGGCGGTCTTGAGCGGCGACGACGTGCTCTCGCTGCTCGAGCCTTCGATGCGCACCATCGAGGCGCTCGCGAACGGCGCGCAGGTCGTCATCACCGGACGTGTCGCCGATCCGTCGCTGTTCGTCGCACCGATCGCGCATGCCTTCGGCTGGAGGCTCGACGACTGGGAGAAGCTCGGGCGCGCGACCGCGATCGGGCATCTGCTCGAGTGCGCCGGCCAGGTCACCGGAGGCTACTTTGCCGAGCCGGGGCTCAAGGACGTGCCGAATCTCGCGCAGCTCGGTTTTCCCTGGTGCGATGTCGATGGCGAAGGTAATGGCGTGCTCGGCAAGGTCGCCGGCACCGGCGGCGCGATCACGCTGCGCACGGCAAAAGAGCAGCTGCTCTATGAGGTCACCGACCCGGGCGGCTACATCACCCCCGATGTCGTGGCCGACTTCAGCACCGTCTCGCTCCGCGAGACTGGGCCCGATCGCGTCGCGGTCAGCGGTGCTCGGGGGCGGGCGCGGACCCCAACGTACAAAGTGAGCGTCGGCTATCGCGCAGGATTCGTCGGCGAAGGCGAGATCTCCTATGCCGGCGCCAAGGCGGTCGAGCGCGCGCGGCTCGGCGGCGAGATCGTGCGCGAGCGGCTGCGCGACGACGTCGCGGACCTGCGCATCGAGCTCATCGGCGTCGACAGCGCGCATCGCAGCGACTTCGGCCATCCACAGCCGCCTTACGAGGTCAGGCTCCGGGTGGCAGCGCGCACGCCGACCAAGGAGCTCGCCGAGCGGGTCGGCGCCGAGGTCGAGGCACTGTGGATCAACGGCCCGGCCGGGGGCGGCGGCGTGCGCCGCTTCGCGCAGGAGCGCATCGGCGTGGTGTCTTTGCTGCTCGAGCGCACCCGTGTGCGCCCGAAGGTGACGCTGCTCGAAGAGGACCGTGAAACGCAAGCTGCATGAGCTCGCCCACGCCCGTGCGGGCGACAAAGGCGACACACTGACGCTCGCGCTGTTTGCGTACCGGGATGAGGACTACGTGCTGCTACGCAATCAGGTGACCGCCGAGGCAGTGAAGCGGCACCTGGGGCACATCGTGCAGGGCGCAGTGCGCCGCTTCGAAGTGCCGAACCTGCATGCGCTGCAGTTCGTCTGCGAGCGCGCGCTCGATACCGGCGTCACCACCTCGCTCGGCCTCGATCCGCACGGCAAGACGCTCTCGTATGCGTTGCTCGAGATGCAAATAGAAACATGAGCGGCCCGCTGCACGGCGTGCGCGTGCTCGACCTCACCACGGTGGTGATGGGCCCGTACGCGACGCAGATCCTCGCCGACTTCGGCGCCGACGTGGTCAAGGTCGAGCCGCCCGGCGGCGACGTGATGCGCTACGCCTGGCCGTTCCGCCATCCCGGCATGGGCGATCGTGCTCGATCTCAAGCAGCAGCTCGCGCGCGAGGCCTGCCTCGCGCTCGCCAAGCGCGCCGACGTGCTGGTGTACAACATCCGGCCGCAGGCGATGGCGCGATTGAAGCTCGGCTATGAGGAGGTGCGCGCCGCGAATGCCAAGATCATCTACGTCGGCTGCTTCGGCTACAGCCAGCGCGGCCCTTACGCCGCCAAGGCGGCCTACGACGATCTGATCCAGGGCGCGGCCGGCATCCCCGCGCTCCTCAAGATGCAGGGCGCGGAGACGCCGCGCTACGCGCCGATCATCGTCGCCGACCGTTCTGTAGGGCAGCAAGTCGCCAGCGCTGTAAGCGCGGCCCTTTATTACCGTGAGAAAACCGGCAAGGGCCAGCGCGTCGATGTGCCGATGTTCGAGCACCTGTTGCAGATCGTGCTCGGCGAGCACCTCGGCGGCTACACCTTCGAGCCGCAGGTGGGCGAGCCGGGCTACGCGCGCATGCTGGCGCCGGACCGGCGCCCGTACCAGAGCAAGGACGGCTACGTCTGCGCGCTGATCTACAACGACAAGCAGTGGAAGGCGTACTTCCAGGTGATCGGCCGCCCCGTGATGTTCTCCACGAAGGA
>VBCP01000559.1:6539-11582 GCA_005888925.1 Betaproteobacteria bacterium
CCGGTGCAGCGCATGAACAGCCTCGCCGACATCGTCGCCGATCCGCACCTCGCGGCGACCGGGTTCTTTCGCACCGTCGAGCACCCGAGCGAGGGCGCGATCCGCTCGATGGCGGTGCCTTCCGAATGGTCCGACTCGGCGCCCGAGTATCGCCGCCACGCGCCGCGCCTGGGCGAGCACACGCGCGAGGTGCTGCAGGAGGTGGGCTACAGCAAGGAGCGCATCGAGCGCCTGATCGCGAGCGGCGCGGCCGGCGTGCCCGCGGGAGGGGACGTTTCGTAGCTATAATTTGCGCGCGCCGATTTGCGTCAGATTGCGGGCGCCTTACAAATACCGCTAAAGAGACATGAACGCTCCGCACGATCCCTCTTCCGTTGGCGCCGTAATAGCGCAGAAGGCGCGCTTCGATAAACCTTTGCGCTTGAAGGGCGGCGCCGAGTTGCCCGCCTTCGAGATCGCGTACGAAACGTACGGTGAGCTGAACGCGGCGCGCTCGAACGCGGTGCTGGTGTGCCATGCGCTCAACGCTTCGCACCATGTCGACGGGTTCTACGCCGAGGACCAGAGCAACATTGGCTGGTGGGACAACCTGGTCGGTCCCGGCAAGCCGCTCGATACCAACCGCTTCTTCGTCGTCGGCTCGAACTACATCGGCAGCTGCTTCGGCTCGACCGGCCCGGCGTCCCCCAATCCGGCCAGCGGCAAGCCCTGGGGCGCCGACTTTCCGGTGGTCACGGTCGAGGATTGGGTCGAGGCGCAGGCGCGGCTCGCCGATCACCTGGGCATCGAGCGCTTCGCCGGAGTGATCGGCGGCTCGCTCGGCGCGATGCAGGCGCTGCAATGGACGCTGTCCTACCCGGAGCGCATCCGCCATTCGATCGTGATCGCGGCCGCGGCGCGCCTGACGCCGCAGAACATCGCCTTCAACGAGGTGGCGCGCCAGGCGATCATGACCGACCCGGACTTCCATGGCGGGCATTACTACGACAAGGGCGTGGTGCCGACGCGCGGGCTGCGCATCGCGCGCATGATCGGCCACATCACCTACCTCTCGGGCGAGGCGATGGCGGAGAAATTCGGCCGGCTGCTGCGCCGCGGCGTGCCGGGCTTCGATTTCGACGTCGATTTCGAGATCGAGTCCTACCTGCGCTACCAGGGCGACAAGTTCTCGACCTACTTCGACGCCAACACCTATCTGCGCATCACCAAGGCGCTCGACTACTTCGACCCGGCGGCCGATTTCGGCGGCAGCCTGTCGGCGGCGCTCGCGCGCGCGCAGGCAGCATTTCTGGTCGTATCGTTCAAGTCGGATTGGCGATTTCCGCCACCGCAGTCGCGCGAGATCGTGCGCGCGCTGCTGGATAACCGCCGCATCGTTTCCTACCTCGAGATCGATGCGCCCGGGGGCCACGACGCGTTCCTGCTCGAGGACGCGCGCTACCACAACGCGCTGCGCGCCTACTTCGGGAACATCGAGCTATGAGAGCTGATCTCGCCGCGATTGCCCAGTGGGTCGCGCCGCAAGCGCGCGTGCTCGATCTGGGCTGCGGCGACGGCTCGCTGCTTCGCACCCTGTGGCAGGAGCGCCAGGCGCCCGGCTACGGCGTCGAGATCGACGACGAGAGCGTGCTCGACTGCGTCGCCAATGATGTGAACGTGCTGCAGGTCGACCTGGAGAGCGGGCTCTCGCTCTTCGCCGACCATTCATTCGACTGCGTCGTGCTCTCCGAGACGCTGCAGACCATCCATCGCACCGAGCTCCTGATGCGCGAGATGCTGCGCGTCGGCCGCGAGGTGATCGTCAGCTTCCCGAACTTCGGCCACTGGAGCGCGCGCCTGCAGGTCGCCTTCGGCCGCATGCCGGTATCCGAGACCCTGCCCTACGAGTGGTATGAGACGCCCAACGTGCATCACTGCACCATCGTCGACTTCGAGGACCTTTGCCGGCGCCTCGGCGTGCGCATCCGCGAGCGCCTCGTCCTGCACGCGGGCCAGCCGGTCACTTTCCTGCCCAATCTCCTCGGCAGCTTGGCTGTATACCGCTGCACTGCCGGATGAAGGATTGTCCTGAACGCATCCGGTCGATCTTCGCCGCGCTCGACCTATCGACAGATCTGATCCAAGCGCGGTCTCTCGTGCTGTACCCGGAAGCGCAGGAGCTGGTTGTGGCAGCGAAGGACGACGATGGCCGCGAGTATCGCCTTACGCCTGGCGCCGCTGCCGCCTGGAGACGAATGAACGCGGCAGCGTCGTCCGATGGCGTGGTCATCAAGATCGTTTCGGCGTTTCGGAGCGTCGATCGCCAGGTCGAGATCCTGCGGGAAAAGCTCGCGCAAGGCGCATCCCTCGGGGCGATCCTTGCCGTCAGCGCGCCGCCGGGTTATAGCGAGCATCACACGGGATGCGCGATCGATATCACGACGCACGGCGTGCGTCCTCTGGAGGTGGAATTCGAGAACACCAGCGCATTTCAGTGGCTGTCGAAGAACGCGGCGCAGTTTGGCTTCGTGCTCTCATTCCCACCGGGGAACCGGTACGGTTACGAATATGAGCCGTGGCATTGGTGCTACAAGCCTGATGACGTGAAACCTGACATTACTGCGTGAGGTGACGGATGCGCACTTATTTGTTGGTAACGGGACTGGTGTTCGGCGCGGTGACTCTGCTGCATATCCTGCGGCTGGCGTACGCCTGGCCCGCGCAGATCGGCGGCTGGACGGTACCGCTCGAGCTCTCCTGGCTCGGCCTGGTGGTGGCCGGCGCGCTCTGCGTCTGGGCTTTCGCGCTGGCGCGACGAGGAGCCGCAGCATAGAAGCG
This sequence comes from Betaproteobacteria bacterium, assembly GCA_005888925.1. GTDB lineage: Bacteria > Pseudomonadota > Gammaproteobacteria > Burkholderiales > SG8-39 > SCGC-AG-212-J23. The sequence goes on from VBCP01000559.1 coordinate 9,357, forward strand.
GCTGCGCACTGGCGGCCCATATTCGGGCTGCGTGCAGTAGCGGCGTTCGAGGCGCTCAAGGGCGCCATCGTCCTCGTTGCCGGATTCGGGCTTGCCCGGCTGATCCACGGCGATGTTCAGCAGGTGGCGGAAGACCTGGTGGATCGCCTGCACCTCGATCCGGCGAAGAAGTATCCGCGCATCTTTCTCGACCTCGCCGCGAATCTTTCCGATGGGCAGCTCTGGACGCTCGCTGCGCTCGCCATGGCTTATGCGACGCTGCGCTTCGCGGAGGCCTATGGCTTATGGTTCGCGCGCCGCTGGGGCGAATGGATCGCCGCGCTGAGCGGCGGGATTTACGTCCCGGTGGAGATCTATGAGTTGAGCCGCGGCTTTTCGGCGCTCAAGCTCGGCGCGCTCATCCTCAACGCGGTCGTGGTCGCGTACATGTGTCACTTGCTGCGGCGCCGCGAGGTAGTGCGGCAATGACAAACTGACAATCGGCTTGGAGGAATTGCAGTCGTTGCGGCGCGGCGCGCCCGGGTCCAACGGGCTACATCGAAATCCATTCGGAGGATTGCCAGGATGATCAGAAAGCTCGCTTCCGGTGAGTACCGGCTCTATTCGCGCAAGCTCAATCCCAAAACCGGCAGGCGCAGGAACCTGGGGACGTTCAAGACGCGCGCCGCGGCCGAAAAGCACGAGCGCGCGGTGCAGTTCTTCAAGCGCAAGGGCTGATGGTCCGCGCGGGCTACGGCCCATAGCCTGCTATTCGCCATGCATGGAATACGCACGCACACATGAACGGACTGCCCCTCTTTCCGCCAAGGCGCAGGTGGAAACGCTGTTCGATTCGCTCGCGCTCGAGTACCTGCGCGAGCGCGAGCGCCAGGTCTCCTTTGTTTCGCAGAAGCACATCGCCATCGACTTCCTCGGCGCCGCGAAAGGCCGGCTGCTGGAGGTCGGCTGCGGGCCGGCGGTGATGATGCCGGAGCTCCTCGCCATGGGTTTCGAGGCGCACGGCATCGATGTGTCGGGCGAGATGATCCGCCGCGCGCGCCAGCGCATGACCGGCCATCCGCTGGAGAAGCGTTGCAGCTTCTCGGTGGACGACGTAGAGCGGCTGCACTTTGCCGGGGGCTCGTACGACGCAGTGCTGTGCATGGGCGTGCTCGAATACCTGCCGCGCTACTCGCGTGCCTTGGCGGAGATCAGCCGGGTGCTCAAGTCCGGCGGCACCGCCGTGCTCGCCCTGCCGAACCGCGCCAGCGCCTACCATGTCGCGCGCGCCGCCTATGTCAGCCTGCGCGCGTTCGAGCGCCGGCTGCGCGGGCGCCGCAACCCGTATCGGCTGGCCCATAATCGCTGTGTGCCCTGGAGATTCGATCGCGAGCTCGCCGCGGCCGGGCTGCGCAAGCTGCAGAGCCGGGCCTGCAATTTCATGTTCTTCCCGCTGCAGGAGTTCGCGCCGCGCGTCGCCGATTCGCTCAACCGCGCGCTCCTGCCGTTCTCCGGCGCCTGGTTCGCGCCGCTCCTGGGCGCGCAGTACATCGTCAAGGTGCAGAAGGCGGCTTGACCCTCCGGGTCGTGCGCCTGGGCAACGCGCGGCAGCGCGGCGAGGGTCTGCGCATCGGCACGGTGCGGCGGCCGCCGCGCGGCGTGCGCAAGTCCGACTACGCGCGCCGCAACTTCTACGACCTGTGGCTTCCCGAGCTCGCGCCGAGCCAGAAGTGGGTGAGCTGGGCGCTGGCCAAGCCCTGGAACGACGCGCGCTGGGCGAAGTACGCGCGCAACTATCGGCGCGAAATGCGCGAGCCTCGCGCGCAGCGCCTGATCGAGCTGCTCGCCGCGCTTTCGCATGAGGCGAACCTATCCATCGGCTGCTACTGCGAGCGCGAAGAGCGCTGCCATCGCTCGCTGCTGCGGGAACTTCTGCGTCAGGCCGATGCCAAGCTGGGATGAGCACATCGAAGCAGCGGCGCGCTGCGCGCCGCAACATCGGCAAGGCCGCGCGGGCGGCGAAGCGCAAACGCACCATCTCGCACCTGCCGAAGAAGACCCGCCGTGCCCTGGGCAAGCAGGGGGCGAAGGTCGCTAAGCGGAAGCGCAAGAAGCGCTAAGCGACTTCCTTGCCGGCAGAACCGATCGAGAGATCGGCGAGCCCCGAGCGGATCATGTACCAGAAGAGGATCACGCCCGGCAGCGCGATGAGGGTGGTCAGCACGTAAAAGTTCACGTAGCCGATCG
>VBCP01000558.1 GCA_005888925.1 Betaproteobacteria bacterium
GGCGACGATCTCGAGCGGCGCCGGGTAGCCGCGGGAGGCCTTCGCCACCTCTTCGCGGATTTTGGCGAACGAAACGCCATCGCTCTTTGCCTGCAGGTCGCGGATGCGCTTGAGCGGCTTGCGCTCGGCGACGAGCTTGTTCGCGTAGACCACGGCGGCGTCGAGCAAGTCTCCGCTCATGTTACTAATTTGCACGATCTCGTCGACCAGGCCGAGCTGCAGCGCTTCCTCGGCGAGGATCGGGTTGCCGGTGGTCATCATCTGCACCGCCTTCGCCACCGGCACGACGCGCGGCAGGCGCTGCGTGCCGCCCGAGCCGGGCAGGATGCCGAGCTTCACCTCGGGCAGCCCGAGCTGCGCTTTCGGCGCGGCGATGCGGTAGTGGCAGGCGAGCGCGAGCTCGAGGCCGCCGCCGAGCGCGAAGCCGCTGATCGCCGCGACCAGCGGCTTCTTCAGCGCGTCCTGGAAATCGTTGACGTCGGGCAGGTCGGGCTTCTCGCGCGGTCTTCCGAACTCGCGGATGTCGGCGCCTCCCGAGAAGCTCTTTCCGGCGCCGATCAGCACCACGGCCTTGACTTGCGCATCGGCCGCCGCGTGCTCGAGACCTTGCAGGATGCCGGCGCGCAGCGCGTTGCCGAGCCCGTTCACCGGCGGGGTGTTCATCGTGATGACGGCTACGCCGTCGCGGACGGTGTATGGCGCGACTTCGCTCATTAAAGGGGATCTCCGGGGGGTGCACGATTCTAACTCGGTAAAATTAAAAGCAAGGAGGAGGACCCTTGGCGGCCGAGGCGGGGCAGGCGCTGCTGCGTGTGCAGGACGTGGCCGTGCGCTTCGGCGGCATCGTCGCGCTCGACGGGGTGTCCTTCGACGTCGCGCCCGGGCGCATCGTCGGGCTGATCGGCCCGAACGGCGCCGGCAAGACCACGCTCTTCAACTGCATCTCGCGGCTCTACGAATGCGATCGCGGCGACATCGCCTTTGATGGAGTGTCGCTGCTCACGGTGCCGCGCCACCGTGTCGCGGGGCTCGGCATCGGGCGCACGTTCCAGAACCTGGCCCTGTTCCGCAGCATGAGCGTGCTCGACAACGTCATGGTCGGGCGCCATTGCCGCTCGCAGGGCGGCTTCTTCGCCAATGCGCTGCGCCTGCCCTACGCGGTTCATTCGGATGCCACCGCCCGAGATCGCGCGCGTGAATTGCTTGCGGTACTGGATCTCGAGCGCTTTGCCGAGACGCGCGTCGCCGACCTGCCCTTTGGCACGCAGAAGCGCGTCGAGCTCGCGCGCGCGCTCGCCGCGCAGCCGAGGCTCCTGTTGCTCGACGAGCCGGCGAGCGGGCTCAACCACGAGGAGGTCGGCGCGATCGGCGAGTTGATTCGCGCCCTCCGTGAGCGCCTGCGGCTCACCATTTTGGTGGTGGAACACCACATGCAGCTCCTGATGAGCCTTTCCGACTGGGTGGTGGCGCTCAACTTCGGCAAGCGCATCGCCGAAGGCACGCCGGCAGAGGTGCGCGAGCATCCCGAGCTGGTGCGCGCGTATCTTGGTTCATGACCGCTCTCCTGGAGCTCAGCGGTGTGCAAGCGGCGTACGGCGCGACGCGCGCTCTGCATGGGATCGACTTCGCGATGGAGGAGAACTCCATCACCGCGCTGCTCGGCGCCAATGGCGCGGGCAAGACCACCACGCTGCGCGCGATCTGCGGGATGGTGCGCACTGAGGGTGCCATTCGTTTCGCGGGGCAGCCGATTCACGGCCGCAGGACCGAGCACATCGCGCGCCTCGGCATCGCGCACGTGCCGGATGGGCGAGGCACCTTTCTCCATTTGACGACGGAAGAAAACCTGCGCCTCGGCGCCTATGTGCGCAAGGACCGCGCGGCGGTGGCGCGTGATCTCGAGCGCGTATACGGTTACTTCCCGCGGCTGAAGGAACGCTCGCACCAGCAGGCGGGCACGCTCTCGGGGGGCGAGCAGCAGATGCTCGCGGTGTCGCGCGCGCTGATGCTGGCGCCGAAGCTGATGCTGCTCGACGAGCCCTCGTTCGGCCTCGCGCCGCTGGTCGTCAAGGAGCTGTTCGGCATCCTGCGCGCGATCAACGCCGAGCAGCACGTCAGCATGCTGCTCGTCGAGCAGAACGCCGCCATGGCGCTCGATCTCGCCGATCGGGCCTGCGTCATCGAGACCGGGCGGGTTGTGCTAACGGGCAGCGCCGACGAGATGAAAAAGGACGACGCCGTGCGGCGCGCCTACCTGGGGTATTGAAATGGAAGCCGTCCTATTCCAGGTACTCGCGGGCCTGGCGACCGGAGGGATCTACGCTAGCCTCGCGCTCGCGCTCGTGATGATCTATCAGGCGACTCACCTCGTGAACTTCGCGCAGGGCGAGATGGCGATGTTCGCCACGTACATCGCCTGGAGCCTGCTCAATGCCGGCGTGCCGTACTGGGCCGCATTCCTCCTGACGGTGGCATTCGCATTTGTGTTCGGCGTGCTGATCGAGCGCATCGTCATCCGCCCGGTGGAGAATGCGCCGGTGCTCGCGGTGGTGGTGGTCTTCATTGGACTGCTCGTGATTCTCAACAGCGTCGCCGGCTGGATCTTCAGCTACACCATCAAGAGCTTCCCGAGCCCGTTTCCCGCGGCGCTCGGCATCCGCTACATGTCGCCGCACCAGGTCGGCGCGCTTGCGGTGACGCTGGTCGTGCTCGCGCTCCTGTACGTTTTCTTCCGCTTCACGCCGCTCGGGCTTGCGATGCGCGCCGCGGCGCAAAATCCCGTCTCGAGCCGGCTTGTCGGCATCCGCGTGGGCTGGATGCTCGCGCTTGGCTGGGGACTCGCCGCGGCGGTCGGCGCGGTGGCCGGCATGATGGTCGCGCCGATTGTGTATCTCGATCCGAACATGATGAGCGGCATCCTGCTCTATGCGTTCGCGGCGGCGCTGCTCGGCGGCATCGACAGCCCCGGCGGCGCGGTGCTCGGCGGCCTGGTCGTCGGCGTGCTCGAGAACCTGCTCGGCGCGTTCGTCATCGGCAACGAGCTGAAGCTGGTCGTCGCGCTCGTCCTCATCACCGGCGTGCTGCTCGTGCGGCCCTCGGGTTTCTTCGGCAGCGTGCAGGTCAGCCGGGTATGAGCAAGAAAGTGGTGACAGTCACCATTTTGCTGATCGCCGCGGCGTGCGTGCTGCCCTTCGTCGTCAGCAACTACCGCACGTTCCAGCTCACGCTGGTGCTGGTCTACGCGATCGCGCTGCTCGGCTTGAACATCCTCACCGGCTACAACGGCCAGATATCGCTCGGACACGGCGCGTTCTATGCGATCGGTGCGTACACGGCGGCGATGCTGATGGACCAGGCCGGGATGCCGTACTGGGCGACGATCCCGATCGCCGGCGCCGTGTGCTTGCTCGCCGGCTTTCTCTTCGGCCTCCCGGCGCTGCGCCTCGAGGGGCTGTACCTGGCGCTCGCCACCTTCGCGCTCGCGGTCTCGATGCCGCCGATCCTGAAATCGCATCTGCTCGAGAGGTGGTCCGGCGGCGTGCAGGGCATCGTCATCGTCAAGCCCGATCCGCCAGCGTTTCTCGCCGACGTGGGAATCAAGCTCAACCCCGACCAGTGGCTTTACTACTTCGCGCTCGCGATCGCGCTCGTGCTGTTCGTCATCGGCTGGAACCTGATCTACGGCCGCATCGGGCGCGCGCTCATCGCCATCCGCGATCACCATACCGCCGCGGAAGCGATGGGAATCAACACCGCCCTCTACAAATCGCTCGCCTTCGGCGTCTCGGCCATGTATACCGGGATCGCCGGGGCGCTCGGCGCGATCGCGGTGCAGTTCGTCGCCCCGGACAGCTTCACCGTGTTCCTCTCGATCACCTTGCTCGTCGGCATCGTGGTGGGCGGCCTCGCCTCGCTTTCGGGGGCGATTTACGGTGCGCTCTTCATCCAGTTCGTGCCGAACATCGCCGACGAGCTCTCCAAGGCCGCCCCCTGGGCGGTCTTCGGCATATTCCTCATCGGCTTCGTCTATCTTATGCCGACCGGTGTCGCCGGCGCGATGCGCGCGCTCTTGGGCAGGCTCGGCAGAGGTAAGCTATCGCCACCCAAGGAGGCCCTCCCATGAAACGCAAGCTTCTCCCCGTTGCCGCAGTGCTCGCCGCCGCGCTGGCGTTTCCGGCGCTCGCGCAAAAGAAATACGACCCGGGCGCGTCCGATACCGAAATCAAGATCGGCAACACCAACCCGTACAGCGGACCCGCGTCGGCCTACGGCGCCATCGGCAAGGCGATCAACGCCTACTTCCGCATGGTGAACGAGCGCGGCGGCATCAACGGCCGCAAGGTCAATTTCATCTCGTACGACGACGGCTACAGCCCGCCGAAGACGGTCGAGATGGTGAGGAAGCTGGTCGAGCAGGACGAAGTGCTGCTCCTCTTCCAGTCGCTCGGCACGCCGTCGAACACCGCGATCCAGAAGTACATGAACGCGAAGAAGGTGCCGCAGCTCTTCGTCGCCACCGGAGCCACCAAGTGGAACGATGCGAAGAGCTTCCCCTGGACCATGGGCTGGCAGCCGAATTACCAGACCGAGGCGCGTATCTACGCAAGACACATCCTGCAGACCAAGCCCAACGCCAAGATCGCCGTGCTCTACCAGAACGACGACTACGGCAAGGACTACCTGAAGGGCTTCAAGGACGGCCTCGGCCCGCAGCACCAGAAGATGATCGTCGCTGAAGCCTCCTACGAGGTGAGCGAGCCGACGGTGGACTCGCAGATCCTGCAGTTGAAGAGCTCCGGCGCCGACGTCTTCTTCAACATCACCACGCCGAAGTTCGCCGCGCAGGCGATCCGCGCGGCCTACGACACGGGCTGGAAGCCGACCCATTATCTGAACAACGTCTCCAACTCGGTCGGCTCGGTGCTCAAGCCGGCGGGCCTGGAGAAGGCCGTCGGCATCATCACCAGCGCCTACGTCAAGGACCCGACCGACAAGCGCTGGGCCAACGACCCGGCGATGAAGACCTGGCGCGAGTTCATGGCGAAGTACAACCCGGACGGGGATCTCAGCGATCCGTTCAACGTCTACGGCTACTCGGTGGCCGCGACGCTCGAGCAGGTGCTGAAGCAGTGCGGCGACACCCTCACCCGCGACAACGTCATGAAGCAGGCGGCGAGCTTGAAGCGCTTCCGCATCGATACGCTGCTGCCGGGCATTGCGATCAGCACGGGCCCGAACGACTATGCGCCGATCGAAGCGATGCAGCTTGAGCGCTTCAACGGCCACGAGTTCGAGCTCTTCGGCGAGGTGATCTCGAACGAGCAGTAAACTAGTCCACGCGAGGAGGGTGTGACGATGCAGGGCCTGATGATGGACACGCCGCTGCAGATCAGCCAGCTGATCCGGCACGCGGACCGCCACCATGGCGCGGTCGAGATCGTCTCGAAGACGGTCGACGGCGGCGCCATCCACCGCTACACCTACCGCGAAGCGCACGCGCGCGCGCGCCAGCTCGCCAATGCGCTCAAGCGCCTCGGCGTGCAGCAAACCGATCGCGTCGCGACTCTGGGGTGGAACAGCTTCCGCCACTTCGAGATCTACTACGCGGTGGCGGGTAGCGGGGCGGTGATCCACACCATCAACCCGCGCCTCTTCCCGGACCAGATCGCCTACATCGCGAACCACGCCGAGGACAAGGTCGTGTTCTACGACATCACCTTCGCGCCGCTGGTGGAGAAGCTCGCGCCGCAGCTGAAGACGATCAAACACTGGGTGGCGATGACCGACCGGGCGCACATGCCGAAAATCGGTCTGTGCTACGAAGAGCTGATGGACAAGGAGGACGATCGCTACGAATGGCCGGTGTTCGACGAGCGCACCGCCGCGTGCCTTTGCTACACCTCGGGCACGACCGGCAATCCGAAAGGCGCGCTGTACTCGCACCGCTCGACCATCATCCACGCGTACGCGTCCGCGCTGCCCGATGCGCTCAACATCTCGGCGCGCGACGTGATCCTGCCGGTGGTGCCGATGTTCCACGTCAACGCCTGGGGATTGCCGTACGCCTGCGCCATGAGCGGCGTCAAGATGGTTTTCCCCGGCCAGCACCTGGATGGCAAGAGCTTGCATGAGCTCTTCGAGCGCGAGGAAGTCACCATGAGCGCGGGCGTGCCCACCGTGTGGCTCGGGCTGCTCAACTTCATGAAGGAGCAGAAGCTGC
>VBCP01000560.1 GCA_005888925.1 Betaproteobacteria bacterium
GCAGAGCGCGCGCACTCCGGAGGAGCGCAAAGGCTTCGGCCAGGGCGACGTGCGCGGCGTGATCGGGCCGGGAGCGGCGTGCAACTCGAAGGAAGGCGGCGCGCTCATTCCGACGATCGCCTTCGGCGTGCCCGGCAGCACTTCGATGGCGATCCTGCTCGGCGGCTTCTTCCTGCTCGGCCTCGTGCCCGGCCCGGACATGCTGACCAAGCACCTGGCGGTGACGTTCTCGCTGGTGTGGACCATCGTGCTCGCCAACGTGATCACCGTCGCCGCCTGCTTTCTGCTCCTCAACCGCCTGACGGCGCTCACCGCGGTGCAGGGACACTTGCTCGTGCCGGTGATCCTGGTGCTGGTGTTCATCGGCAGCTATACCTCGAACGCGAGCTACGCCGACATCGTCGTGACGATCGTGTTCGGCGCGGTCGGCTATTTCATGGTGGTCGCCGGCTGGCCGCGCGCGCCGCTGGTCCTCGGACTCGTGCTCGGCAAGATCGCCGAGAACTATCTCTACATCTCGGTGGCGCGCTACGACGCCGGGTGGCTCACCCGGCCGGTGGTGCTCGCGCTGCTCGCGATCGCGATCGGCGTGATTTTCTATCCCGCGATCCAGGCCTGGCGGGCACGACGGCGCCATGCCTAGCCGCAGCACCTCGCTCGCCCTCGCGCTCGCCATCATGGCGCTCTCGGCCTGGGGCGTCTTCAGCGCGCTCGACTGGCCGTGGAAGGCGAAGCTCTTTCCATTGGTCATCGGCATCCCGCTCTTCTGTCTCGCCACCGCCGAAGCGCTCTGGGTGATTTTCGGCAAGCAGGACGCAGCCGCCGCATCGGACTTCAAGCTGTCCGAAGGCCTGGAGCGCAACGTCGTTCAGCGCCGCACCGCACTCGCGGCGGCCTGGATGATCGGCTTCTTTGCGCTGATCGTGCTGGTCGGCTTTCCGATCGCCGTGCCAGTGCTGGTGTTCGTCTATCTCAAGGTGCAGGGCAAGGAAGGCTGGCTCTTCACCGGCGTGTTCACGGCCGCGGTATGGGCGTTCTTCTACGGCCTGTTCGACCTGCTGCTGCATCTGCATTTCCCCGAGGGATGGCTCCTCTCGTGGTTCGGTTAGTCGCCTTTCTCGCGCTGTGCGCGCTCGCCAGCGCCGCGCAGGCGCAATTCCCGTCGCGGCCGATCCGCGTTCTCATTCCCCAGCCGCCCGGCGGCGCCAACGACACGGTGGCGCGCGTCATCGCACCACAGCTGGGCGAGCGGCTGGGGCAACCGATCATCGTGGAGAACCGCCCGGGTGCCAACGGCAACCTGGCGATGGAAGTGGTGGCCAAGGCGGCGCCGGACGGCTACACCCTGCTCCTCGGCGCCGACGCGCAGATCGTGATCAATCCGCACTTCTATCCGAACCTGCCGTTCGACACGCTGAAAGACCTGGTGCCGGTGGCGAGCGTGGTCAACACGCAGATGGTGCTGGCGGTGAATCCCGCGCTGCCGGTCAGGAACCTGCAGGAATTCATCGACTACGCGCGCAACGCGAAGCCGCCGCTCGCGTACGGCTCGATCGGCAACGGCAGCCAGCATCACCTGGTGATGGAAATGCTGAAGCAGCGCGCGCACATCGACCTCTTGCACGTGCCGTTCAAGGGCGGCGGCCCGGCGACCATGGCGCTCATCGCCGGCGAGATCTCGGCCGCTTTCGGCGGCAACTCGGTCACCGGCCCGGCGCGCGCGGGCAAGCTGCGCGCGCTCGCCGTTGCAGGCAAGCAGCGCTCCGCGGCGTTTCCCGAGGTGCCACGGCTCGCCGAGTTCTATCCGGGCTTCGAAGTCACGCCGTGGCTCGGCCTCTTCGCGCCCGCCGGGCTGGCGCCAGCGGTCATGGGACGCCTGCGCGACGCGACCAATCGCGCGCTCGCCGAGCCGCAGACCGCCGAGCGCATCCGCAACGTCGGCGGTCTCGAGCCCTACCTCAGCACGCCGGATGAATTCGCGGCGCTGCTGCGCGCCGAGTACGCCAAATACGGCGAGATCGTGAAAGCGGTCGGCGCGAAGATCGATTGACCAAAAAAAACGGGCCGTGCGGCCCGCTTGTTCGAGTGTGCGACCTTACCCAGCGATCACAGTCGCGCCGCACTCCGCTTTCATCTGGTCGAAGTTTTGCAGGCCGCTCGGGTTGTCGTAGTAGGTCATGCCGGTGCAATGGAAACGGTGTGTCGAATCTTCACCGGCGAACGCCGCGCCGGCCATGGCGCAAAGCGAGAGTCCGAAAATCAGGGCCTTGACGAGTCTCATGGAGCCACTCCTTTCCACAACGTTGACAGCTTGAATTGCCGCAGGATGCGTGCCGCCACGATGTCGGGACTGTCCCCACAATGAGGTGGATGCGACCCCTACGCCTGCTCTTCATGGGCGTCGCGCTGGTCTGCGCCATCGGCGATGCCGGCGCCTGGCCGACCCGCCCCGTGCGCGTGATCGCGACCAGTCCGCCGGGCGGCGCCGTCGATCTGCTCGCCCGCATCGCGGCCGACGAATTCAGCGCGGCCTTCGGCCAGCCGTTCGTGGTGGAAAATCGCCCCGGCGCGAACGGCAATATCGGCGTCGACCTGGTGCTCAAGGCGCCGGCCGACGGACATGCCTTGTTTGTCGCGCCGCCCGGACCGTTCAGCATCAACGCACAGCTCATGCCCTCCACGCCGTTCGATCCGCGGGCCGACATCGCGCCGGTCGCGCTGCTCGGCGTCTCGCCGCTGCTGCTCGTCGTACATCCGTCGGTGCCCGCGACGGCGCTGCCGGAGCTCATCGGGTGGCTGCGCTCGAGACACGGAAAGGTTGACTACGCGTCGCAGGCTGTCGGCTCGACCGGACACCTCGCCATGGAGCTCTTCAAGACGCTCGCGCGCGTCGAAGCCACGCATATTCCGTACAAGGGGTCGGCGGCTCAGGCGACGGCGGACCTGCTCGCCGGCCGCGTGCTCATGAGCTTCGTGAACACGAGCACCACGTTGCCTTACATCCGCACCGGCCAGCTGCGCGCCATCGCGGTGGCCGAGAAGACCCGCATCGCCTCAGCGCCTGGCATTCCGACGCTCGACCAAGCCGGGTTGCCCGGCTTCGAAGCGACGCCGTGGCTTGGCCTCGGCGCACGCGCCGGGACCGCGGGCGAAATCATCGAGCGGCTGCACCAGGCCGCCGAGCGCGCGCTCGCGCGTCCGGACATCGTAGAGCGGCTGCAACGCATCGGCATCGAGCCACGGCCGATGAGCACCGCGCAGTTCGCCGCCTTCATCCGCGCGGAGACCGAGAAATGGGGCGACATCATCCGGCGCTCGGGAGCGAAGGCGGAGTGATGAAACGGTGGCTCAGAAAATCGCCGGTACAGACATTCCTGCTGGTGCCGCTCGCTACGATCACCTGGGAGCTCGCCGTCTTCGGAGCACTGCGCTTCGAACCGTTGTTCCTGCCGCTGATGCTGTGGGGCTATCTGCAATACCGGCTTTGCGGCCGCTATCGCATCGCGCTCGGCGGCGGCGGGCCGGGGCTATCCGGCGCGCCGCCTGATCGACTCGTCGATGGGGGCATCTATGCCTGGACGCGAAATCCCATGTACCTCGGACACATCATCTACATGATCGGCGTGGCGCTCACATTCCAGTCGCTCCTTGCCGCCGTTATCGCGGTCGCGCGCACCGTGTGGTTTCACTTCCGGGTATTGGGCGATGAGAAGAACCTGGTCGCGCGCTTCGGTGAGCCGTACGTCGCCTACACGCGCCGCGTGAAGCGCTGGCTGCCGGGACTCTTCTAGCGCGGGCGGTCGCCCTGGATGGTGACGCGCCGCATCCAGCGGTTCTCGTCCGGATTGAAGTCGCGCCGCGCGTGCAGCGTGCAGCGGTTGTCCCAGAGCAGCAGGTCGCCGATGCGCCAGCGATGCTCATAGATGAATTCCGGCCGCTCGATGGTCTCGAACATCAGCGCGAGCAGGCCCTCGCTATCGGCTTCCGGCAATCCCTCGATGTGATGCGTCATCAGCCGGTTCACGTAGAGCGCCTTGCGGCCGGTCGCCGGGTGCGTGCGCACCACCGGATGCGCAAAGGACATGCCCTCCGCCGGCGCCACCATCTTCGCGCGGTCGAGCACCCCGCCGTCGTAGTCATACACCTGCACTGCCTTGCGGCCGTCGATACGCTGCCTCGCTTCCGGCGGCAGTGCCTCGTAGGCTTTGTACGCGTTCGCGAACAGCGTGTTGCCATTTCGCCCAGCGGCAGCGCGCCGACGATCTTGCCGTCCTTCTTGCGGTTGCCGATGTACATCACTGCGCGGTTGGTCTCGGAGTGATGCGCGGTGTGGATCGGCGAGAGCTCGCCGAAGCGCTCGGCGAAGCGCACCTGCTCCTCCTCGCCCAATTGCTGCCCGCGCAGCAGGATCACCAGGTGGCGGTGCCACGCGTCCCGGATGGCGCCAAAGGTGGCGTCGTCGAGCGGCCGCGAAGCGTCGACGCCGCGGATCTCGGCACCGAGCGCCGGCGAGAGCGGGACGATCTCTACAGCCACGGCATCAGCGAGGCGTGGATCACGTCGGGCACGCCGTGACCGCCGACCGATTTGATCGCCATATCCACGTCCTTCAGCCCGAAACGATGTGTCGTCACCTTCTCCAACGGAAAGCGCTTGGATGCGAGCTGCGCCAATGCGAGCTCGCAGGCCTTGTAGCTGTGGCCGCGCGCGCTCTTGATGGTGATCGCCTTCACCTTGCGCTTCATCGCCTCGACGCCGAGCAGGATCGGGATCGTGCCCGCGCCCGCGGTGCAGTCGAGCACCACGTCGACGCCTTTGCCGCCGGTGACCTGCTTGATGCGCTGGAGCGGATCTTCCTTCTGCACGTCGATGACGTGGTCCGCGCCCAGCTCCTTGGCCACCTTCAGGCGCGCGGCGTCCTTGGACGTACCGGTGACGATGATGAGCGAGGCGCCCGCCTGCTTGCAGATCACCGTCTGCGAGAGGCCCTGCTGTCCCGGGCCCTGGATCAGCACCGTGGAGTTGTAGCCGACGCCGCCGTCGAAGAGCGACCACTCGACGCCATTGGCCATCGGCGTCACGAGTCCCGCGAGCTCGGCGCTCACGCCCTTCGGCACCTGGTGCACCACCGCGTTCCACGGCAGGTATACATATTGTGCGAAGCCGCCCCAGAGATGCGGCGCGCGCTCGGCCGAGGTGTAGCCGTAGCGGATGCCCTCGGGATTGTTGCGCCAGTCGGTGTTCTCGCAGTGGCGGTACTGCCCGGCGTGGCACCACTCGCACTTGCCGCACATCACGTAGTGCTCGACGAAGACCAGATCGCCTTCCTTGAATCCCTTCCTGCGGACGAACTCGCTCCCGGCCTTTGCAATGACGCCGATGTTCTCGTGGCCCATGATCACCGGCGCAGCCGAGGGCGGCGTCTTGTACAGCTTGACGTCGGTGCCGCAGATGCCGGCGACCTCCATCTTCATCAGCGCGCTGTCCGCCGGGACCTCGGGCATCGGGAACTCGCGAATCTCGGTCTTGCTCGGCCCCGTCCTTACCGCTGCGAGTACTTTCGCCATAATGGGCGAGTTTGTCATGCTTGCACCGTCAAACAAGACCACCGACCGCGCCGCGGCGGCCTCCCGGGTCAAGGGCTGGACGCGCCAGCGATTCGGCCTCGGCGGCGACGCGACGATCCTGGTCACCGAACTGGAAAGCGCCACGCCCGGTTTTCCTGCACTGCACACCGTGATCGCGTTCTGGACAGCGGAACGAAAGCATTACCACTTCCGGGTTTTCAAGCCCTTGGAAAACGTGGTCGCCGAAGATCTGCCGCCGTCCTGGTACAAGGAAGCGCTCGCCGTGACGCCCGGCATCGACTGCAGTTGCTGCTAGAGCGCGTTCTGGGATGCGGAACCCCGCTCCCGCCCGCGGAATGATTTAAACTGCCGCCTGAATTCCGCATCCAGGAGGAGCAGATGGCCGTAGCGACCAAAACCAAACCGCAAATCGCGACCATGAATGCGGTGCACGACCTGCCGGTGCTGGTCGCGCGCGACGAGGGCTACTTCAAGGACGAGGGGCTCGATCTCGAGTTCGTCACCACGCCCGGCATGGCGCAGGCGACCACCTCGCACTTCGTCAAGT
>VBCP01000106.1 GCA_005888925.1 Betaproteobacteria bacterium
CAGGTTCAGGTGCTTGGCCACCTCCTGCGCGAGCCGTGCGTTCGCGTTGCCGGTGAACACCATCAGGCGCTCGAGCGCTGCGCTGTTCATCGCCGCATTTATACCGGTGTTCATGGAGGTCATAGGGATTGGCTGGGGAGGAAGGATTCGAACCCTCGTATGCCGGAATCAAAATCCGGTGCCTTAACCAGCTTGGCGACTCCCCAGTTGTGCTTCATTCGGCCCAGTCATAGAGCGGGTGGCGGTCGAGCCCCTGCGCCACGAATCCGTCCATGCCTCGAGGCATCTGGGATTGAATCGCACGCGCTTCGGCTTCATTCGCGAACTCGGCGAAGACGCACGCTCCGGAACCCGTCATGCGCGCCTGCGCGGACCGCTCTCTGAGCCACGCCAGCTGCGCTGCCACCTCGGGATAGCGGGCGGTCACGACGGCTTCGAGATCGTTGCGTCCGCGCCCCGGGAAAAAGGGCGGTATTTTGAGTCGTTTGGACTCGCCTGTCAACGCGGCCGCGAAGATTTCCTTCGTGGAAACCGCAACTTGCGGCGTGATCACGAGATACCAGGCGGGCGCGAGATCGAGCGGCGTCAAGCGCTCGCCGATGCCTTCGCCGAGCGCGTTGCGGCCGAACACGAAGAACGGCACGTCGGCGCCGAGCCTGGCGCCGAGCTCGAGCAATGCCGCCCGGGCCAAACGCAGATCCCAGAGCCGATTCAGCGCGAGCAGCACGGTGGCCGCATCGGAGGAACCGCCGCCCAAGCCGCCGCCGACCGGCAGCCGTTTCTGCAGCGCGATGTCGGCGCCCAGCTGGCACGCGGTGCTCTGCTTCAGGAGCCGGGCCGCGCGCAGGCAGAGATTGTCACCGCCGGACATGCCGGTGAACCGAAGCTCGCCATCGTCGCGGCGCGAGATGCGGATGCGGTCGGCGCGCTCGATCAGGCGGAACACCGTCTGCAGCTCGTGGTAACCGTCAGGACGCCGCGCGAGGACATGCAGGAAAAGGTTGAGCTTCCCGGGAGCCGGGAAGTCCTTCATTTCCACTGCGAAATGGCGAGCCGCAGCTCGATGCCCTGATAGGTGAGGCGCATGCGCGAGGGCCGCTCGCCGTCGTATTCCTGGTATTCCACCTTCCAGCCGCGCTGCTCCAGCGCGCGCAGCTTGCCGTCGGGGCCTTTTTCGATGCGCGCCGGCGTGTCGCTCGAGGCACGCCCCTGCACCCAGTCGGCGAGCCCCTCGAGCGGCAGGCGAAAACCGAGCACGCGCTCGGTCAGCGACTCGGCGTCCGGCGCGCGGTACTGCTTGCCCTCGGCGGTGGTGAGCTGGACGGCGTCGCCTTCGCGCACGATGCGCGCGATGCCCTGGCCGAGCGGGGTGCTGATCAAGAGCTCGTCGCCGCCACCGGCGTGGCGCCAGCCGATGTTGCCGGTGAAGGCTTCGTTGCCATAGCGCGCCGCGATGCGGCCGCCGAGATCGAAGTCCACGCTGCTTGGCGGCTTCAGCTCCACCTGAGCACAAGCGCAGGCGAGCAGCGCCAGAGCCCAGACTGCCCGCCTCACCGCCGCAGCCGCTTGATCGTCTTCAGGAGCGTTTCGTTGTCGGGCGCGCTCTTCAGCGATTCCTGCCAGATGCGGTTCGCTTCGCCGCGATCGCCCATCACCCACAGCACTTCGCCGAGGTGCGCGCCGATCTCCGCGTCGGGGCGTCCGCCATAGGCGCGGCGCAGGGTTTCGGCGGCGCCCTTCAGGTCCCCTTCGCGGTATTGCACCCAGCCGAGGCTGTCGACGATGAAGTAATCCTCGGGCGCGAGCTTCAGCGCCTGCTCGATCAGCTCGCGCGCCTCGCGCAGGCGCGTGTTGCGCTCGGCGAACGAGTAACCGAGCGCGTTGTAGGCGTGGGCGTGGTCGGGCCGTACTTCGATCAGCTTGCGCAGGTTCTGCTCGAGCAGATCGTACTTCTCGAGCTTTTCCGCCGTGAGCGCGAAGTCGTACAGCAGCTCGGGCTGGTCGGGCTCCGACTTGAGCGCCTCGCCGAGGATCTGGAAGGCCTCCTTGTGCCGGTTGGCATCGCGCAACAGCTGGGCCTCCGCCACCGTGATCTGCACCTGCTGATCCGGGTTATCGGCGCCCACCTTGTGCAGGAACTCGCGCGCGGCATCGAGCTTGCCCTGCTTGGCAATCGCATTGGCGGTCCGCAGCCGCGCGTTCAATGCGTGATCGCCTTCCTGGATCTGCTCGTACCACTCGATGGCGCGCGGCCACTGCTTCTGCTCTTCGGCGATCTGGCCGAGGAGGAAGCGCGCGCCGTCAGGGTCGCGATAGGCCTCGTTGCCCACCAGGCGCTTCAGGTTGTCTTCCGCGACGCTGTAGTCCTTGAGCTGGAACGCGAGCAGCCCGATCGTGTAGATGAGATCGGTGTTGCCTGGGTTGGCCGCGAGCAGGGTCTCGAACTGCTTGCGCGCCTCGGGGACGCGCTTGTCGAGAATCAGCGCGCGCGCGTAGTTGAGCCGGCCTTCGCGCGAGCTCGGGTTGCGCTCGACGAACTGCGCGAGCCGCTTTGCCGCCTCCGCGGTCGAGCGCTTTTGCAGCACCTGCGCTTCCATCACCGCCGGCGCTTCCCACTCGGGGCGCAGCTCGGCGGCGCGGCGCGCGGCGGCGAGCGCCGACTTGTCGTCCGCGGCCGCCGCGGCAGCCTGGGCGATGGCAAGCTGCGCGGGCGCAAGCTCGGGATGGCGCGCGGCCAGCCTTTGCACGACGCGCAGGTTTGCGGCCTTGTCGGGATTCGCGGCGAGCAGGCGATTCAACTGCAGGAACGCGCGCTCGAGATCGACACCCTCGCTCGCGAGCAGCTTCTCGAGATAGGGCTCGGCCTCATCGACCCGCTTCGCCGAGACGAGCAGCGCGGCAACGACCTGCAGCGCGGCAGGCGACTTCGGCTCGATCTCCTGCCAGGTCTTCGCCGCCTCGAGGGCGAGCTCGGGCAGCTTTCCCTCGTTGGCGACCTCGACCGCCCGGCGCGCCACGCGCGCATCTCCGGTGCGCCGAGCGAGCTCGAGATAGGTCTTCGCGGCGAGCGCGTAGTCGCCGCGCTGCATGGCGATTTCGCCGAGCAGCAGCTCGTAGAGCGTCGGCTCGTTCAGCTCCTTGGCATCGGGCTGGGCGAGCGCGGCGCCGGGCAGAGCGATGGCAAATAGAGCAATGGGGACGAGCAGGCGGATCAACATCTGGGTTCGACTGATCTTAGGTATATTTGGTGCCCCGCACAAGCAAAGCTGTCATGCCCGAACTGCCGGAAGTCGAAGTCACGCGCCGCGGCCTCGCGCCGCATCTCGCCGGCCGCGTGATTTCTGGCGTCGCAGTCAGGCAACGGCGCCTGCGCTGGCCGGTGCCGCACGCGGTGCGCCTGCTCGCCGGGCGCAAGGTGCGCGGCGTGCAGCGGCGCGGCAAGTACCTGCTCGTCGACTGCGGCGACGGCCATCTCATCCTCCACCTGGGCATGTCGGGGAGCCTGCGGGTGCTGCCGCCGGGGACGTCGGCGGAAAAGCACGATCACTTCGATCTCATCCTCGGCGATCGCATGCTGCGGCTGCGCGATCCGCGGCGCTTCGGTGCCGTGCTCTGGACCAAGGACGCGGTGCACGCGCATCCGCTGATCGCGAACCTCGGGATCGAGCCGCTCTCGCGCGCGCTCGACCCGGCGCGCCTGTATGCGCTGACGCGTAAGCACCGCGCGGCGATCAAGCTTTTCCTGCTGGACGGGCGCCGCATCGTCGGCGTAGGCAATATTTATGCAAGCGAAAGCCTGTTCCGCGCCGGCATCGATCCGCGTACGCCGGCGAATCGGCCGTCGCTCGAGCGCTGCGCCCGCCTCTCGAAGGCGATCAAGGACACGTTGCGCGCGGCGATCCGCGCGGGCGGCTCGAGCCTGCGTGACTATGTCGGCGCTGATGGACGTCGAGGCGATTCGCAGAGCCGGCACTGGGTGTATGACCGCGAGGGCAAGCCGTGCCGGCGCTGCGGCGCCACGATCAAGCGGCTGGTGCAGGGACAGCGCTCGACCTTCTACTGCCCGCGCTGCCAGAAGTAGTTCAGCCCTTCGCCTTCTGCTTGAGCTTCTTCGCCACCAGCGGGTGGACGAACTTGGCGACGTCGCCGCCGAGCGCCGCGATCTCCCGCACCAGCGTCGCCGAGATGAACATGTGCTGCTCCGAAGGCGTGAGGAACACCGTCTCCATCTCCGGATAGAGGTTGCGGTTCATCCCGGCGAGCTGGAACTCGTACTCGAAGTCCGACACGGCGCGCAAGCCGCGCAGCACGACGCGCGCGCCCTGCTGGCGCACGAAATCGGTGAGCAGCCCGCTGAAGCCCAGCACTTCGACGTTTTTCAGGTCGCCCAGCACCTCGCGCGACATCGCGATGCGTTCATCGAGCGGGAAGAACGGCCGCTTCGCCTTGCTGTCGGCGATCGCGAGGATCAGGGAATCGAACAGCGTGCTCGCGCGCCGCACGAGATCCTCGTGGCCGCGCGTGAGCGGGTCAAACGTGCCCGGGTAGACCGCCTTGATCATCGCCTCTCCACTCGAAGAGCTGATAGCTCACCTGCCCGGCGCGAGCGCGCTTCAGTTCGCGCCAGCGCACCCCCAGGACCGCAGGCGCCGCCGATTCGATGTACACGCGCGCCGCTTGCGCTAGCCGGCTTTCAAGCTGTTCCAGCACGGCCGGCAGCGCATTCTGCCTGAACGGGGGATCGAGGAAAACCACGTCGAAGCGCTCGCGCGAGCGCGCGAGATACTCGTTTGCATCACCGCGCACCAGCTCGACCGCGCGCGCGCCGATCTTGGCGCGGGCCGTCTCCAGCGCTGAGTACGCGGCGCCGTCGCTCTCCACCATCACCACGCGCGGCGCGCCGCGCGAAGCCGCCTCGAAGCCGAGCGCGCCGCTGCCGGCGAACAGATCGAGGCAACTCTGGCCGTCGAGCCATTGTCCGAGCCAGTTGAAGAGTGTCTCGCGCACGCGGTCGGGCGTGGGCCGCAGTCCCGGGCGCGGCGCGACCTTGATGCGCCGTCCGCGATATTCGCCGGCGATGATGCGGATTTCCCCTGCTCTTTCGCTCTTATTGTTACGGGTAGAATGCACCAGTCGATGGTAGCAGCGCTTTCCTGGGCCGCGCGCCTGAAGAACGGTCTCGCGCGTACGCGGGAGGTGCTCAACACGCCCGTCTCCGAGCTGTTCGTCCGCCGAGGCGTGGACGAGTCGCTGTTCCAGGATCTGGAGACCGCGCTCCTGCAAGCCGACTGCGGCGTTGCCGCGACCGACTGGCTCATCGCCTCGCTGCGCGAGAAGGCGCGCAGGGAGCGCATCGAAGACGGCGACACGCTCAAGGCCGCGCTGAAGGACTCGCTCACCGAGTTGCTTTTACCGCTGGAGAAAAGACTCGAGGTGGGCCGCGCGAAGCCCTACGTGCTGATGATTGCAGGGGTCAACGGCTCGGGCAAGACGACCTCGATCGGCAAGCTCGCGAAGTGGCTCCAGTCGCAGGGCAAGAGCGTGCTGCTCGCCGCCGGCGATACGTTCCGCGCAGCGGCGCGCGAGCAGCTGGTCGTCTGGGGCGAGCGCAACGGGATTCCCGTCGTCGCGCAGACGAGCGGCGATCCCGGCGCCGTGGTCTACGACGCGCTCGCCGCGGCGCGCGCGCGCGGCACCGATGTGCTCATCGCCGACACGGCCGGCCGGCTGCCGACGCAGCTCCACCTGATGGAGGAGATCCGCAAGGTGAAGCGCGTCGCGGCCAAGGCTCAGCCCGAAGCGCCGCACGAAGTGCTCCTGGTGCTCGACGCCAACACCGGCCAGAACGCCATCGCGCAGGTGAAAGCCTTCGACGACGCGCTGCAGCTCACCGGCCTGGTGCTGACCAAGCTCGACGGCACCGCGAAAGGCGGCGTGGTCTGTGCGATCGCCCGCGAGCGCCCGGTGCCGCTGCTCTTCATCGGCGTCGGCGAGGAAATCGACGACCTGCGGCCCTTCGTCGCCCGCGAGTTCGCCGAGGCGCTGGTTGGTTAGCTTTTCCGCGGTCGCGAAGCGCTACCCCGGAGGCGAGGAAGCGCTGAGAGAGGTGAGCTTCGCGGTCGAGCCGGGGGAGCTGGTGTTCATCACCGGGCGCTCCGGGGCGGGCAAATCAACGCTGCTCAAGCTCATTCCGGCGATCGAGCGGCCGAGCTCGGGCGCGGTGATCGTCAACGGGCAGAACGTCGGCGCGCTCAAGCGCCCGGCGATTCCCTATCTGCGCCGCAACCTCGGGCTCGTGTTCCAGGACCAGAAGCTGCTCTACGACCGCTCGGTCTACGACAACGTCATGCTGCCGCTCGCCTTCTCCGCGCATCCGCCGAAGGAGGCGGCGCGCCGGGCGCGTGCCGCGCTCGACAAGGTGGGGCTGCTCGCGCGCGAGAAGTCGAACCCGATCCAGCTCTCGGGCGGTGAGCAGCAACGCCTCGCGATCGCACGCGCGGTGGTCAACCGGCCGTCGATCCTGCTCGCCGACGAGCCCACGGCGAACCTCGACGCCGAGTCGGCGCGCCGCATCGTCGAGATCTTCGTCGAGTTCAACCAGGTCGGCGTCACGGTGCTCATCGCCACGCACGACCAGGCGCTGGTGGCGCAATACGGCAAGCGGCTCTTGCACCTCGAGGCCGGGCGCATGCAATGAAAGCCTGGCTGCGACAGCATCGGCAGGCATTTGCGCGCGCGCTGCGGCGAATCGGAGCGCTCAATGCGCTGGTCATCGGCATCGCGCTCGCGCTGCCGGCAGGAGGCTATGCGCTGCTCGAAAGCCTGCGCGCGGTGGCGGGCCGCCTGACCGTGCAGCCGCAGATCTCGGTGTTCCTCGATGCCAAGCGCGCCGACGTCGATGCGCTCTCTGCCAGGATCAAACGCGACGCGCGCGTGTCGCGGCTGCGTTTCGTGCCGCGCGAACAGGCGCTGAAAGAGCTCGCCGCGGTCCAGGGCCTGCCCGAGCTGGTCGCGGTCCTCGGGCGCAATCCATTGCCGGACGCCTTCGTCGTCACGGCCGCCGACGAGAGCATCGAGCCGCTCGCGGCCGACCTCGCAAGACTGCCCGGCGTCGCGCACGTACAGGCCGATGCGCTCTGGGCACGGCGCCTGGCAACGCTCGCGCGCCTCGCGCGGATCGGGTTGTGGCTTCTCGCCGGCTTGCTGGGCACGGCGCTCATCGCCGTGACGTTCAACACCATCCGCCTGCAGATCCTCACGCAGCGCGAGGAGATCGAGGTCTCCAAGCTGATCGGCGCGACCGACGGCTTCATCCGCCGGCCGTTCTATTACGCCGGTCTGCTCCAGGGCCTCGCCGGCGGCGCGCTCGCGCTCGTCCTGGTGGCCGTCACGCTGGCGCTGCTCAACCGCGTTCCGGCGATCGAGCGGCCGAGCTCGGGCGCGGTGATCGTCAACGGGCAGAACGTCGGCGCGCTCAAGCGCCCGGCGATTCCCTATCTGCGCCGCAACCTCGGGCTCGTGTTCCAGGACCAGAAGCTGCTCTACGACCGCTCGGTCTACGACAACGTCATGCTGCCGCTCGCCTTCTCCGCGCATCCGCCGAAGGAGGCGGCGCGCCGGGCGCGTGCCGCGCTCGACAAGGTGGGGCTGCTCGCGCGCGAGAAGTCGAACCCGATCCAGCTCTCGGGCGGTGAGCAGCAACGCCTCGCGATCGCACGCGCGGTGGTCAACCGGCCGTCGATCCTGCTCGCCGACGAGCCCACGGCGAACCTCGACGCCGAGTCGGCGCGCCGCATCGTCGAGATCTTCGTCGAGTTCAACCAGGTCGGCGTCACGGTGCTCATCGCCACGCACGACCAGGCGCTGGTGGCGCAATACGGCAAGCGGCTCTTGCACCTCGAGGCCGGGCGCATGCAATGAAAGCCTGGCTGCGACAGCATCGGCAGGCATTTGCGCGCGCGCTGCGGCGAATCGGAGCGCTCAATGCGCTGGTCATCGGCATCGCGCTCGCGCTGCCGGCAGGAGGCTATGCGCTGCTCGAAAGCCTGCGCGCGGTGGCGGGCCGCCTGACCGTGCAGCCGCAGATCTCGGTGTTCCTCGATGCCAAGCGCGCCGACGTCGATGCGCTCTCTGCCAGGATCAAACGCGACGCGCGCGTGTCGCGGCTGCGTTTCGTGCCGCGCGAACAGGCGCTGAAAGAGCTCGCCGCGGTCCAGGGCCTGCCCGAGCTGGTCGCGGTCCTCGGGCGCAATCCATTGCCGGACGCCTTCGTCGTCACGGCCGCCGACGAGAGCATCGAGCCGCTCGCGGCCGACCTCGCAAGACTGCCCGGCGTCGCGCACGTACAGGCCGATGCGCTCTGGGCACGGCGCCTGGCAACGCTCGCGCGCCTCGCGCGGATCGGGTTGTGGCTTCTCGCCGGCTTGCTGGGCACGGCGCTCATCGCCGTGACGTTCAACACCATCCGCCTGCAGATCCTCACGCAGCGCGAGGAGATCGAGGTCTCCAAGCTGATCGGCGCGACCGACGGCTTCATCCGCCGGCCGTTCTATTACGCCGGTCTGCTCCAGGGCCTCGCCGGCGGCGCGCTCGCGCTCGTCCTGGTGGCCGTCACGCTGGCGCTGCTCAACCGCGAAGTGCGCACCCTCGCCGACTCCTATGGCTCGGACTTCCGTTTCGCCTTCCTCGGCGCGGGGGATGCGGGGGCATTCCTGCTTTTCGCCGCCGTGCTAGGGTGGTTGGGCGCCCACCTCTCGGTCAGCCGTCACCTGCGGGCGATCGAGCCCACCTAGATATGTCAGTACTCGCTATCGGTACCTCTATGGCAGGGAACCGGATCAGGAGTTAGCACTCTAAATATCCGAGTGCTAAACTTTATTTCCCAAGGAGGAATGTCCATGGCTGCCCAAGCTGCGATGCCCTTGACCGTGTCGGCCCCGGTGCCGATGCCGACGGGCAGCATCGAGGCTTACATCCAGACGGTGAACCGCTTCCCGCTCCTCAGCCTCGAGGAGGAGCAGCGGCTCGCTCGCCAGTTCCGCAACGCGAACGACCTCGACGCGGCGCGCCAGCTCGTGCTGTCGCACCTGCGGCTGGTGGTGGCGCTCGCCCGCGGCTACCTCGGCTACGGCCTGCCGCACGCCGACCTGATCCAGGAGGGCAACATCGGCCTGATGAAGGCGGTGAAGCGCTTCGACCCTGACCGCGGCGTGCGCCTGGTGTCCTTCGCCATCCACTGGATCAAGGCGGAGATCCACGAATACATCCTGCGCAACTGGCGGCTCGTCAAAGTCGCGACCACCAAGGCGCAGCGCAAGCTCTTCTTCAACCTGCGCTCGATGAAGCGGGACCTCGCGCCGCTCAGCACGGCCGACGTCGAGCGCGTCGCCGACGCGCTCAAGGTCAAGCCCGAGGAGGTCGTCGAGATGGAAACGCGACTCTCGGGGCATGAGCTCGCCTTCGAGGGCGAGCGCGACGACGAGGAAAGCTACGCCCCGGTGCACTACCTCGCCGACGAGGCGGCCGAACCCTACCGGGTGCTCGAGGCCGAGGAATCGGAGCGCGTGAGGAGCGATGGCCTGCAGAAGGCGCTCGCCACGCTCGATCCGCGCAGCCGCCGCATCGTCGAGGCGCGCTGGCTGCGCGAGAAGGACTCGGCCACGCTGCACGAGCTCGCCGCCGAGTTCAAGGTCTCGGCCGAGCGTATCCGCCAGATCGAGGCGAAGGCCCTCGACAAAATGCGCAAGCTCCTGCCCGCAGCTTCCTGAACCGTTTTTATTTCAGGATGACGCGCAGGTCATCAGGCAGATCCTGCGCGAGGCGGTCGTACCTGACTAAGAGCCGCAGTCTCCCCTGTGGGTCGATGACGTAGCTCTGCGCGCTGTGGTCGATCGTGTAGCTATCACCCTGCTTGCGCTTCTCGAAGTAGATCTTGAAGTCCTTCGCCACGCGCTGCGTGGCCGCCAGATCGCCGCGCAGCGCGAGGAACCGGGGATCGAAGGCGCGCACATACTGCGCGAGCTCGCCGGGCGTGTCGCGCTCGGGATCCACGGTGACGAAGAGCACCTGCACACGCTCGGCGTCCGGGCCGAGCGCCTTCATGGCGCTCGCGAGATCGGCGAGCGTGGTCGGACAGACGTCCGGACAATGCGTGAAGCCGAAGAACAGCACCACCGCCTTGCCGCGGAAATCCTCGAGGTGCCGCACGCGGCCGCTGGTGTCGGGCAGCTCGAGCGATCTGCCGTACTCGGCGCCAGTGATGTCGGTGCTCTTGAACTTCGGAGCGCCGTCGCAGGCGGCTAGCGCCAGGCTAAAGGTAATGATCGACCAGAAGCGCAGCGAAGAGGAGAGCCAGATAGGCAATCGAGTACCGGAAGGTTTTCTGCGCGACGGCGTCGCTGTAGGCTACGTAGATGCGCAGCGCGTAGCCGATGAACACGCCGCCCAGCGCGAGCGCGGCAAACAGGTAAAGCAGCCCGCTCATGCGCACGACGTAAGGCAGCAGGGTGACGGCGAAGAGAATCAACGTATAGAGCAGCACCTGCAGCCGCGTGTAATCGCGGCCGTGCGTCACCGGGAGCATCGGCACGCCGGCGCGCGCGTAGTCTTCGGTGCGATACAGGGCGAGCGACCAGAAGTGCGGCGGCGTCCAGGCGAAGATGATGAGGAACAGCAGCATCGCCTCGGTCGTCACCTCGCCCGTGACCGCGGCCCAGCCGAGCACCGGCGGCATCGCTCCCGAGGCGCCGCCGATGACGATGTTCTGCGGCGTGGCCGGCTTGAGGATCAGCGTGTAGACGACGGCGTAGCCGACGAACGTGGCGAGCGTGAGCCCCATGGTGAGCGGGTTTACGAAGTGCGCGAGGAGCCAGAGCCCTAGGCTACCGAGCACGCCGGCGAAGGCGAGCGTCGGCGCCGCGCTGAGCTCGCCGCGCGGCAAAGGCCGCCAGCGCGTGCGCAGCATGAGCGCGTCGATCCTTTGCTCGACCAGGCAGTTCACCGCCGCGGCGGCGCCCGCGACCAGCGCGATGCCGAGGGTCGCCGCGACGAGGATCCGCGGCGGCACCATTCCCGGCGTGGCGAGGAACATGCCGATCACCGCGGTGAACACGATGAGCGAGACGACGCGCGGCTTGGTCAGCGCGCAAAATGCACGAATGCGCGCGCGCAGGCGCTGGGCAAATCCGGCCGAAAGTGCGTGAGCAGTCACTGGGAAGGACGTAAGCCGCGGAAGGCGAAAAAGTTTAGCACGACGAGCGCCGCGAGCAGCAGGGCAGCGCCGGCGTTGTGCGCGGCCGCGAGCGCAAGAGGCAGGCCGAGCGCCACATTCGCGACGCCGAGCCCGAACTGCAGCGCCACCAGCGTCCCGACGATTATCGCCAGCCGCGGCGCCAGACGCCACGCGCGCGCGGCTCCGATCAGCACGGCGGTGAGCGCGACCAGCGCGAAAAGCCGGTGCGTCCAATGAATCGCGCGCAGCGCGTCGTGGGACAGCAGGTCGCCTTGCGGCGTCTTCCCAAGCTCGCGCACGACGTGAAAGGCGCTGGTGAAGTCCATTGGGCCGCTGCAAAGAGGCAGCGTGGGACAGGCGAGCGCCGCGTAGTTCGCGCTCACCCAGCCGCCGAGCATGATCTGCACGACCAGCATCGCCAGCGCAGCCGCGGCGGTGGAGCGCAAGCGGCGCATCTCCGGCGCCGGCGCATGCGGCCACTGTGCGAGCGCGAGCCAGGCGAGGAGCGCGAGCGTCGCCATGCCGCCCACAAGATGCGCGGTGACGATCGCCGGCTTGAGTAGCATCGTCACGGTCCATTTGCCGAGCGTCGCCTGGAACACCACCAGCAACACCACCGCCGTGACGAGCGGCGCGGACTGGCGCAGGCGCCAGGCCGCGACGGCGAGGGCCAGGATCAGTGCGCCGAGCGTACCGGCGAGATAGCGATGGCCCATTTCCTTCCATGCCCGGGCGAGCGCATCGCGGTCGGCGATGTCGGCAGGCAGCGGCTGGCCGTAGCACAGCGGCCAGTCCGGGCAGCCGAGGCCTGCATCCGACAGCCGGACATAGGCGCCCATCACCACGACGATGAACGCGAGCGCGAGCGCCGCTATACAGAGAGAGCGGAAAACCTTCATCCGAACCGCGAGTACTTCATCAGGCGCTGCAGGTCCTTGATGAGCCTCGACGGATCGGGATCGCCCGGAAAGCGCATCATCAGGTTGCCGAGCGGATCGACGAGATAGATGTACTCGGGGGCGTTGCCGGGAAGCGACTTCAGCAGCTCGGCATCGGCCGCGGCGAGATGGCTGCCCTCGATCGCGGCGAGCAATTCGGCCCGCGGCTTGCCGCCATCGGTGAGTAGCCACAGCCGCTCGATGCGCTCGGCGTCCTTGCCCTGCCCGCGTCGAACTTGCCGCACGACGTAGAGCTTCGGCACGAGCGGACCGGCGAGCGGGCGCGGCGCGATCAGCTCGCCGTAGTTGGCGGTCTGGCCGGAGATCCAGCGGTACTCGTAGGCGAGCCATCCGAGCGCGAATGGCGCGGCGCAGACTGCGAGCAGCGCGGCGAGCCTAAGGCGCGGGGACACGGCGCACGGAGAGCACGGCCAGGAGCACGATGGCGAGCCCGGCGAACAAGTACCACTGCAGCGCGTAGCTCTCGTGTCTTTCGATGCCGAGGTCGGGGCGCGGCCAGTCGCGCGCGAGCCCGTCGTCGGCGTCCGAGTGCTGCTCGATCACGAGCGGCTGCAGGCGCAGCCCGGTCTCGGCGGCGAAGGCGCCGATGTCGAGGTTCTGGCGGACCCTGCCCGTCGGAGCGCTGCCAGCCTGCAGGGCATGCGGCAGGCGCTCGAGTGCAATGCCTTCGACGCGCTGCTCATCGGCCGGCGTGCGCACCTCGGGGACCACCATGCGAGATGGGGGCGCAGCGATCCAGCCGCGATTGACGAGCACATGCCATTCGGAGCCTGCGAGCGCGAGCGGCGTGACCACTTCATATCCCGGCCGGCCGCGGCGCAGCCGGTTGTCGAGCAGCACGGTGCGCTCGGCGACGAAGCGGCCGCGCGCCGCGACGCGCTTGTGGAGCAGCGTGCCGGTATCCACTTCGGCCGGTGCGAGCTGGATGGGGGGCAATTTAAGTGCGCGTTCGAGCTCGGCGCCGAGCGCGCGTTTCTGCTCGGCACGGCGCGCCTGCCAGTTGCCGAGCAGCACGAAGGCGGCGCACGCGGCCGCCGCCGCGGCGAGCGCCCAGCCGCGCGGGCGGAAAGAGTATCCTCGGAGCATGCGCTACCTGGTGATCGGCGTCTTCGTGCTGATCGTCGTGAGCCTCTTCTCGGCGCTCTTCTTCGTCTACCGCGACCGCAGCGGCTCGACGCGCGCGCTCAAGGCGCTCACGATCCGCGTCGCGCTGTCGGTGGGACTGTTCGCCTTCCTGATGCTCGGCTATTACCTCGGCTGGTTCCGCGAGCGCTTATAACCAGTAGACGAAAATGAACAGGCCGAGCCACACCACGTCGACGAAGTGCCAGTACCAGGCGACGCCCTCGAAGCCGAAATGATGATCGGGCGTGAAGTGCCCGGCGATGCAGCGGAACAGAATCACCGTCAGCATGATCGCGCCGCAGGTGACGTGGAAGCCGTGGAAGCCGGTGAGCATGAAGAAGGTCGAGCCGTAGGCGCCGGTCGAGAGCTTGAGGTTCAGCTCGGAATAGGCGTGGGCGTACTCGTAGGCCTGGCAGGTGAGGAAGGTCACGCCCAGCAGGATGGTGAGCGCCATGAACAGGATCAGCTGGCCGCGCCGGTTCTCCTTCAGCGCCCAATGCGCGATCGTCACCGTGACACCCGAGCTGAGCAGCAGCAGCGTGTTGATCGCCGGTATGCCCCACGCGCCCATCGGCGAGAACTGCTCCATGAAGCCCGGGCCGGCCGAAGGCCAGTGCGGCGTGAAGCCCGGCCACATCAGCGCGTTGCTCTCGATGGTGGCGAGGTCGGGCACCGAATACTGGCGCACCCACCATAGCGCGCCGAAGAAAGCGCCGAAGAACATCACCTCGGAGAAGATGAACCAGCTCATGCCCCAGCGGAACGAGAGGTCCTCCCAGGCTCCGTATTTGCCGCCCTCGGACTCGCGGATCACGTCGCCGAACCACCTCACCATCATGTAGAGCAGCAGCATCAAGCCTGCGGCGATCGACACCCAGCCGCCGGCGCGGCCGTTGAACACGAAGATCGCGCCGAGCGCCATCAGGAACAGCGCGCCCGCGCCCATGATCGGCCACGGCATCGGCGCCGGCACGGCGTAATGTTGCTGGCGTTCGGTGGATGCGCTGTGGGCCATGTCGTTTCCCCTGTTATTTCAGCTGACGACGATGCGGACGATCGTGCGGATGGCGAAGATGAACAGCACGACGCACAGCACCGCGACGATGATGAGGTGCACCGGGTTGATCCGCGCGCTCTCGTGAGCGACGCGCCGGCGCACGCCGATGAAGCCCGAGAGCACCGTCTTCACCGTGTCGAGGAAGGAACTTGCCACTAGCTTTTTCCCCCTCGGCCGGCCACCTCGAAGAACGTGTACGACAGCGCGATGCTGCTCACGTCCCTCGGCAGGCGCGGATCGATCACGAACGTCACCGGCATGCGCCGCGTCTCGCCCGGCGCGAGCGTCTGCTGCGTGAAGCAGAAGCACTCCACCTTCTTAAAGTATTCGCCGGCATAGGCCGGGCCGTAGCTCGGCACCGCCTGCCCGGTGATCGCGACGCTGCGCTCGTTGCTCACCTCGTATTCGACCGTGGCGAGCTCGCCGGGATGGACCTGGATGTGGTTCACGAGCGGCCGGAAGCGCCACGGCAGGCCATGGGCGTTCGCATCGAACTCCACGGTAATCACGCGCGCGCGGTCGACCTGCGTATTGACCGGCGCCTCGCGCACCTCGCCCAGCGCGTTGACGCCCCAGGCCGCGCAGATCTGGTAGTAGAACGGCACCAGCGCGTAGCCGAAGCCGAACATGCCGGCGGCGACCAGCGCGAGCTTTGCGAACAGCTGCCGGTTCTGCTGGGCGAGCGTCATCGGCCGCTCATTTTCCAAGGAACCAGTACTTGGCGATGATGCCGAGGAAGAAGGCCAGGGCAATGGTGGCGAGCACGAGGGCGGTCTTGGCGTTGCGGCTCACTTCAATACAGGCGGGGTCTCGAACGTGTGATACGGCGCCGGCGTCGGCAGGTGCGTCCAGTCGATCGAGTCGGCGCCTTCCCACTGCTTCTGCGCCGCCGGCGCGCCGCTCTTCAGCGTGCTGAAGAGGTTGTAGAGGAAAAGGAACTGCGCCAGGGCGAAGCCGAAAGCGCCGATCGACGAGACCTGGTTCCAGGTCTCGAACATCAGCGGGTAGTCCGGGATGCGCCGCGGCATGCCCGCCATGCCGAGGAAGTGCTGCACGAAGAAGATCATGTTGAAGAAGATCAGCGTCAGCCAGAAGTGCCACTGGCCGAGCGTCTC
>VBCP01000107.1 GCA_005888925.1 Betaproteobacteria bacterium
ATGCCGGTGGTGCTCCTCGGCGGCATCTACAGCGGCGCCTTCACGCCAACGGAGGCGGCAGCCGTCGCGGCGCTGTATGCGCTGCTGCTCGCAGGGGGCGCCTATCGCGAGCTCGGCTGGTCCCAGGTTTTCGGCGCCTTTGCCGACACCGCGCGGCAGACCGCTGTGATCCTGCTCATGATCTGCGGCGCCTTTGCCGTGAATTACGCGGTGACCGCGGAGCAGCTCGACAAGGCGCTCGCCGCCTGGATCGCGGGGCTGGGCTTGAGCCCGCTCGCGTTCCTCGTGACGGTGAACCTCGTGTTTCTCGTGCTGGGCTGCCTGATCGATGCGACCACCATGCTGCTGGTGCTCGTCCCGGTGCTCCTGCCGAGCGTCGCCGCGCTCGGCATCGATCCGGTCTACTTCGGCGTGGTGATCGTGGTCAACATCACCATCGGGCTCGTCACGCCGCCCTACGGCCTGCTGCTATTCGTGCTCGCCGCCCTGACGCGCATTCCATTGCGCGAGATCATCGGCGAGTGCTGGGGGCTGATCGGCTCGCTGGCGCCTTCCCCGGCATCGTGATGTGGCTACCGCGCGTGCTCGGCTACGTGCGCTGAGGAGCGCTCGCGGCCTCGAGCGGCAGGGTACGTTGCGGCGGAAAGCGCGCAGTAAGCGGCCTGGAACCGCAAGAAACTACAGGTGGCTGGCTTGCAGCGTGAGCGCCCGCCGCTCGAGCAGGCGGCGGTTGAGCTTGCCGTGCGGCAGGCTGGTGAAAATCTTGATCCGCCGCATCAGCGTCCAGAAATTGTCGCGCAGCGCCTCGTCGCTGTCGGCGCCGCGCGCATCGGTCTTTACGTTCCAGTGCGCGATGAAGGGCTCGCCCGGCCACTCGGAGAACTGCTCGCTCGCCGCGGCGTCGCACAGCGTGATGATGAAATCCATGCGCGGTGCTGCCGGGGAGCGGAAATTGTCGAGCGTCTTGGACCACAGGCCGGCGACCGGCATGTGGTGCTGCGCGAGAAAATCGAGCACATACGCATCGACGGGCGCCTTGCGCAGGGCTCCGGCGCTGAACGCGTGGAAGCGCGCCGCGCCGACCGATGTCAGAATCGACTCCGCCATGAGACTCAAGGCGCAGTTATCGTGGCAGACGAATAGGACGTTCACGGTGGGAAGCCCGTCCCCTCAACGGGCGTGCGCTCATCATAATTTTTGCCACAGCGAATCGGCAACCAAATTATTTTTCTGTTGGCGCCGATCGCTGCCTATTTGATGATCAGTGCAACGTGCAGCCCATCCAAAGCGTACGTATTCGCAGAGAATTCACCCAACCATCCACAGCCTTATCCACAAGACCTGTGGATATCGCGGTAACAATCCGGTAATTTTCGCGCGGGAGGAACCACCATGAACACCAGAACCGTGCTAGGGGCGACGCTCGCCCTGTTTGCAGCAGCGTTTGCCGCCGGTTGCGCGATGCGTGGCGGCGATGGCCTCGCGCGCATCGAGCACGTCGTGGTGATCTACGCCGAGAACCGCAGCTTCGACCATTTGTACGGTTTCTTCCCCGGCGCCGAAGGCATCGCGCAGGCGACGGCGCAGCAGAAG
The DNA here is from genome assembly GCA_005888925.1 of Betaproteobacteria bacterium. Lineage (GTDB taxonomy): Bacteria > Pseudomonadota > Gammaproteobacteria > Burkholderiales > SG8-39 > SCGC-AG-212-J23. Next base: position 1,594 of record VBCP01000107.1, read on the forward strand.
ACGCAGCTCGATCACGATGGCCGCGCGCTGCCGCATCTGCCGCCGGTATACGACGGCAACAAGGCGAACCCGCGCTTCCCGCAGAACCTGCCGAACGCGCCGTTCCAGATCGACGCGCCGCCGGTCAACGGCCGCATGGACGAGGTCCTGCCGAGCCCGATCCACGCCTATTACCAGAATCGCGAGCAGATCAACGGCGGCAGCAACAACCTGTTCGTCGCCATGTCGAACGTCGGCGCCTGGGCGATGGGCTACTTCGACGGCTCGAAGATGAAGCTCTGGAACTGGGCGAAGGAGTACACGCTCGCCGATCACTTCTTCATGGGCGCGTTCGGCGGCTCCTATCTCAATCACCAGTGGCTGATCTGTGCCTGCACGCCGATGGATCGCGCTGCGCCGGCCACCGCGAAGGCGCAGCTCGACGGGGAGGGCAGGCTGAAGAAGCGACCGGAGTCACCGCTTTCCGTGCTGCAGGGGCCGGTGCAGCTCTACGACGGCCGCGTCGCTCCCGACGGCTATGTCGTCAACACTTCGCAGCCGCCGTATCAGCCGAGCGGCATTCCGCCCGCGCCGGGCGGCGGCATCGATCTCGCCAATCCGGCGAGCCATCCCATGCCGCCGGTCACGCTGAAGACCATCGGCGACACGCTCTCGGCGAAAGGCGTGAGCTGGGCTTGGTACGCCGGCGGCTGGAATGTCGCGCTCGCCGACGGCCGGCAGGATCCGACGATCAAGCGCTCCGTGATCTACAGCCGCGACAAGGGCAGCCCGATCTTCCAGCCGCATCATCAGCCATTCAATTACTACGCGCGCTTCGCCCCCGGGACGGCTGATCGCGCGCGGCACTTGAAGGACTACGAAGATTTGCTGGCCGATATCGACAAGGGCACGCTGCCCCAGGTCGTGTTCTACAAGCCGGCCGGCCGCGTCAACGAGCATCCGAGCTACACCGACGTCGCGAGCGGCGACGAGCACATCCACCAGCTCCTCACGCGGCTGCGCGCGAGCCCGCAGTGGTCGAAGATGGCAGTGATCGTCACCTACGATGAGAACGGTGGCTTCTGGGATCATGTGCCGCCGCCTGCGGGCGCGGGCTGGGGCGATCGCTGGGGGCCGGGCACGCGCGTCCCGACGCTGATCGTCTCGCCGTTCGCGCGGCGCGGCTACGTCGACAAGACGCCTTACGACACCACTTCGATTCTCAAATTCATCACGCGCCGATTCGGGCTGGAACCATTGCCCGGCATGCGCGCTAAGGCCGGCGATCTGACCAACGCTTTTGAGTTCTAGTCTCCGGTCGGGGCAATCCGGAACTCGAGCACCGCGTCCATGCCCTCGAGCGTCACCGCGAGGCGGCCCGCGCCCGAGCGGTCGGCGCAGCGGATCACCATGGCGTGGCGCCGGATGCGGCCTTCACCCTCGAGGCGGTAGCTGAAGTTGGCAATGCTGAAACCGTGCGACTCGACCAGCTCGCGCAGCTGGCGCTCGCTCATGCCGCCTTCCTTGGCGAAGCGGATGGCGAAGTGGTAATAGGCGTGCGAGGGCATGCGCGCCTCGATCCAGCGGAAGATCGACAGCACGCCGAGCGTCAGCACCACCGAAAGCACCATCGGGAAATAGAAGCCGATGCCGGCGAGGATGCCGATCGCCGCGGTGATCCAGATCGAGGCGGCGGTGGTCAGGCCGCGCACCGAAAGGCCTTCCTTGATGATCACGCCGGCGCCGAGAAAGCCGATGCCGGTCATGATGCCCTGCGCCATGCGCGTCGGATCGATCTGCACCAGCCCGGTCGCAGCGCGCATCCAGTGCGCTTCGTACACCGTGACCAGCATCAACAGGCTCGACGCGGTACACACCAGCGCGTGCGTGCGAAAGCCCGCCGGGCGGCCGTGGTAGGAGCGCTCGTAGCCGATCAGCGCGCCCGCCGCGAGCGCCGCCAGCACGCGCACCGCGATCTCGTAGTCGTCCGCGTTCACCAGTGTTGTCTTACCACGGTCCAGGCCCAGTAGGCGAACGCGAGCCACACAAGGACGATAAAGGCGGCGGCCCAGTAGCTCCGGGGTCTTGTCTGCTTCTGCGCGAGCCATGCATCCGCCTCGCGCCGCGCCTGGGCCAATACCGGCGGCGGAATCAGCCGGAGGGTGAGATAGATGCCGAGCGGCACCAGGATCAAGTCGTCGAGGTAGCCGAGCACCGGGATGAAATCCGGGATGAGGTCGATCGGGCTGAAGGCATAGGCCACCACGACGGCTGCCAGGATCTTCGCCGAGAGTGGCGTGTCGGGATGGCGGCGGCAGAACCAGAGCGTGACCACCTGCGCCTTGAGCTCCGCTGCCCAGCGCTTGAGCCGCTCGAGCACTAGTCGAGCGGCAGCCCGACGTAATTCTCGGCGAGCGTCTGCGCCTTCGCGCGCGAGCTCACCACGTAGTCGAGCTCGGCGAGCTGCAGCCGGTGATGGAACGGCGTCTCGTCGTGGAAGCGGTGCAGGAGCGAGGTCATCCACCAGGAGAAGTGCTCGGCGCGCCAGACGCGGCGCAGCGCGGTGGCCGAATAGTTTTTCAGCGGCTGCTCGGCCCGCGTCTTGTAGAAGCTCGCGAGGGCCTTGGAGAGAACGCGCACGTCGGCGGCGGCGAGGTTGAGGCCCTTGGCGCCGGTCGGCGGCACGATGTGCGCGGCGTCGCCGGCGAGGAACAGGCGCCCGTAGCGCAGCGGCTCGACCACGAAGCTGCGCATGGCGATGACGCTCTTCTGGAAGATGCGGCCTTCGGCGAGCCGCCAGCCTTCGGCGCTCTCGAGCCGCGCGTGCAGCTCCTCCCAGATGCGGCCGTCGGGCCAGTTCTTCACCTCGTCGTCCGGATCGCACTGCAGGTAGAGGCGCTGGATCTGCGGCGAGCGCGTGCTGACGAGCGCGAAGCCGCGCTCGTGATGCGCGTAGATCAGCTCGTCGGTCGAGGAGGGCGCCTCGACCAGGATGCCGAACCAGCCGAACGGATAGACGCGCGTGAACTCGTGGCGCATGCGCGACGGGATCGAGGGCCGCGTGATGCCGTGGAAGCCGTCGCAGCCGGCGATGAAATCGCATTCCAGCTCTTCGATCTTGCTGCCCTGACGGAAGCGCACCTTCGGCGCCTGGGTGTCGAGGTCGTAGACCGCGGCGTCTTTCACCTCGAACAGGAGTTTGCCCTGCGCTTCAAGCCGCGCGGCGACCAGGTCCTTGATCACCTCGTGCTGCGCATAGACCGTGATGGCGCGGCCGCCGGTGAGGCTGGGAAAATCGATGCGGTGGCTCGCGCGCGCGAAGCGCAGGTAAATGCCGTGGTGCACGAAGCCTTCGCGCTGCATGCGGCTGCCGACGCCGCTTTGCTTGAGGAGATCCACCGTGCCCTGCTCGAGCACGCCGGCGCGAATGGTCGCCTCGATCTCCTGGCGGCTGCGCGGCAGCAGGCCCGCGGGTCCCGCGCCAACGATGCCGACCGACGTGCGCATCAGCCGATGGTCCAGACCGCGACCAGCACCACTACGGTGAGCCATGCGGCGCCAATCAGGAACCATGCGACGCGGCCGAGCCGCGGCGCGCGCGCCTCGATCTCCTGCGAGCGGGCGCGGCAGTCGGCGAGCACGGGCGCGGGAATGAAGCGCACCGCGAGCGCGATGGCGAGCGGGATGAAGATCAGGTCATCGATCAGTCCCACGACCGGGATCGCATCCGGGATGAAATCGACCGGCGTCAGCGCGTAGGCGACGCAGCCGGCGACGATCAGCCTGGCATACCAGGGTGTCGACGGATGGCGCGCGGCGAGCGCCAGCGCGATCAGCTCGATCTTGAGCTGCCGCGCACGTTCCCGGATCGAGCGGATGTCGATCATGTTAGATTTTGCTCGTGAAGCGCACCGATTATCTCGAGCGCATCCTCAAGGCAAGAGTGTACGACGTGGCGCTCGAGTCGCCGCTCGAGCCCGCCCGCGCGCTCTCGGCGCGGCTGCGCAACGCGCTGCTCATCAAGCGCGAGGACCTGCAGCCGATCTTCTCGTTCAAGCTGCGCGGCGCCTACAACAAGATGGCCGGGCTGCCGCGCGCGCGGCTCGCGCGCGGCGTGATCGCGGCGAGCGCCGGCAACCATGCGCAGGGCGTCGCGCTCGCGGCGCAGCGCCTGGGCTGCCGCGCGGTGATCGTGATGCCGGTGACCACGCCGCGCATCAAGGTCGACGCGGTGCATGCGCGCGGCGCCGAGGTGCGGCTCTACGGCGACTCTTATGCCGAGGCCTACCAGGAGGCGCTGCGCATCAAGCGCAAGCGGCGCCTCGTTTTCGTGCATCCCTACGACGACCCCGAGGTCATCGCCGGGCAGGGCACGATCGGCATGGAGATCCTGCGGCAGCATCCTGGGGAGCTGGACGCGATCTTTGTGCCCATCGGCGGCGGCGGCCTGATTTCGGGCATCGCCGCCTACGTGAAGCGCGTGCGCCCGGCCGTGCGGGTGATAGGCGTCGAGCCGCTCGATGCCGCTGCCATGGCCAAGTCCCTCAAGGCCGGCAGGCGCGTGACGCTGGACCACGTCGGCCTGTTTGCCGACGGCGTCGCCGTGAAAGAGGTGGGGAAGGAGACGTTCCGCCTGTGCCGCGCCCTGGTGGACGATGTGGTGCTGGTCGATACCGACGAGATGTGCGCGGCGATCAAGGACGTGTTCGAGGACACGCGCGTCGTGCTGGAGCCGGCGGGCGCGCTGAGCGTCGCCGGCGCGAAAGCCTGGATCGAGAGACACGGCGCGCGGGGCAAGACGCTGGTCGCCGTCGCCTCCGGCGCCAACACCAACTTCGACCGCCTGCGCTTCATCGCCGAGGAGGCCGAGCTCGGCGAGCACCGCGAGGCGGTGCTGGCGGTCACCATCCCCGAACGCCCGGGCAGCTTCAAGAAGTTCTGCGCCACCCTCGGCGGCAGCAACATCACGGAATTCAATTACCGCATCGCCGATTCCAGCGAGGCGCACATCTTCGTCGGCATCGAGGTCGACGGGCGCGCCGAGACTGGGCGGATTGTCCGAAATTTAAGAAAGCACGGGCTCACCACGCTCGATCTGTCGGACAACGAGATGGCCAAGCTGCATGTGCGCCACATGGTCGGGGGCCGCGCGCCGTTTGCCAAGCATGAGTTGCTCTACCGCTTCGAGTTTCCGGAGCGCCGCGGCGCGCTCATGAAGTTCCTCGAGAACATGCGCAGCGACTGGAACATCAGTCTGTTCCACTACCGCAACCACGGCGCCGACTACGGTCGGGTGCTGGTCGGCATGCAGGTGCCCAGAGCCGAGATGCGCCAGTTCACCGCGTTCCTGCGCAAGCTCGGCTACCCGTACGCCGACGAGACGCGCAACCCGGCGTATCGCCTGTTCCTCGTCTAGTCGCGCTTTACTTCGTCGGCATAGCACACGGGCGACGCCAGCGCGCTGCCTTCGCCGCGCTGCGGTTCGCCCAGGTAAGCGAGCCCCTCGGGATCCCGGCGGTAAACGCCACGCTCAGTGACGACGTAGTCCATTGGGATGTCCCAGGGTTGCGGATAGATGGTGTCGAGCCGGGCGAGCTCGTAGGAAATTCCGACGACCACCGGGCGCTTAGCGAGGCTCGCGAGCGTGCGATCGAAGAAGCCCGCGCCGTAACCGAGGCGGTAGCCCTGAGCGTCCCAGCCGTTCATCGGCAAAATCACGGCGTCCGGCTGGACTTCGGGCGAGTCCACCGGATAGGGAATGTCCAGTGCGCCGGTGGCGAGGGCGACGCCGGGATGCCATTCGCGGAAGACGAGCGGTTTTTTTTGCGCCACGACAACCGGCAGCGCGGTCAACGCACCCCGCTCGCGCAGCGTTCTGGCAAAATGGCGGGCGTCGTACTCGCCTTTGATCGGCCAACAAAAAGCGAGGCGGCAACGGGCAAGTCCGGGGAAAGAGAGCTCAAGATTTGCGTCGATCCGCTGGCGAAAGGCATCGAGCGTCGCCGCGGGCAGCGCCATTCGCGCGCGGACGAGTTTCTCGCGCTGGGCTTTGCGCCAGTCCTTGAGTGGGGCCGGTTCTTGGGGCATATGGGCAGTTTTATGATTTTTAAGGAATTGCGCAATCTTCTGGCGGCGCTCGCGCTGGCGGTGGCGCCCCTTGCGGCGGCGGCGAACGACGATGCGGTGCTGGGCGCCTACGACGCCTACCGCGCCGGCGATGCGCTCAAGTTCGCGCGCTTCGCGAAGAGGCTCGACGGCCATCTGCTCGACCCGTGGATCGACTACTGGCGCATCGCCATGCGCCTGGAGGACACGCCGACCAAGGAAGCGCATGCCTTCCTGGAGGAGCACAACAATACTTACGTTGCCGAGGTGCTGCGCGGCGACTGGCTGAAGGTGCTCGGCAAGCGCGGCGACTGGTCCGAGTTCGAGCGTCAGCTCGTGCTCTATCCGCGCGATGACCTCGAGGTGCGCTGCTATGCCTGGCTGATGGCGGCGCAGCGTGGAGAAGAAACCACCATCGCCGAAGCCGACTGGATGTGGCTCGAGCCGCAGGAGCTGCCCGACGGCTGCGCCAAGCTGGTCCAGCTGATGCTCGATGACGAGCGCGTGACGGTCACCGACGTTTGGCGCCGCGTGCGGCTGCTGTTTGCCCGAGGGCAGATCACCGCGGCGAAGACCGCGCTCGGCTACCTCGAGAAGGTCGACTCGCCCGACGAGCGCATGCTCGCCGAAGCCGCGCGCCAGCCCAAGCGCGTGCTCGAGCGGCTGCCGAAGAGCCTCGAGCGCCGGCCGGTGAGCGAAGTCGTGGTGCTCGCGCTCCTGCGCTACGCGCGCAACGAGCCCGACGCGGCCGCCAAGATGCTCGAGAGCCGGCTTGCGTCGAAGCTGCCGGAAGCCGATGTGCGCTATCTGTGGGGCCGCATCGCCTACGAGGCGTCGCGCGAGCACCATCCGGATGCGCTCAAGTGGTTTGCGCATGCCGGCACGCGCCTCGATGAAGAACAGCTCGCCTGGAAAGTGCGCGCCGCGCTGCGCGCCGGGCGCTGGGACGTGGTGCGCGAGACGATCGACCTGATGCCCGCGACCACGCGCCATGAATCCGCGTGGACCTACTGGTATGGCCGCGCGCTCGCCGCCCAGGGTGAGGAGACCGGCAGCCGCGCCTACTTCCTGCGGATCGCCGGCCAGACCGATTTCTACGGCTTGCTCGCCGCCGAGGAGCTCGGCTACGTCTCCACGCTGCCCGAGTCGATCTACGTTCCGACCGAGGCCGAAGTCGACGCCGCGCGCCAGGACCCGGGGCTCGCGCGCGCGCTCGAGCTGATTCGCCTGGGCATGCGCAACGAGGGCGTGCGCGAATGGCTCTTCGGCATCCGCTACTTCGACGATGCGAGGCTCCTGGCCGCCGCCGAGTTCGCGCGCCGCGCCGAGATTTGGGACCGCTCGATCCAGGCAGCCGACCGCACCGTGCGCTCGCACAATTTCGCGCTGCGCTATCCGCTGCCCTACCGCGAGGTGTTCACCGAGTACGCCAAGACCTACGACCTCGACGAGGCGTGGGTGCTCGGCCTGGTGCGCCAGGAGAGCCGCTTCATCACCGATGCGCGCTCAGCCGCCGGCGCGGCGGGCCTGATGCAGGTGATGCCGCGCACCGCGCGCTTCGTCGCGCAGAAGATCGGCCTGCGCAATTACCTGCGCAAAGGCGTGACCGAGGTCGAGACCAACGTGACGCTCGGCACCGGCTATCTGCGCCTGGTGCTCGATCAGCTCGGCCACCCGCTGCTCGCCTCGGCGGCGTACAACGCCGGCCCGGCCCGCGCGCGGCGCTGGCGCGATGCCAGCCGGCCGCTTGAAGGCGCGATCTACACCGAGACCATCCCGTTCCCGGAGACGCGCGATTACGTCAAGAAAGTGATGGCGAACTCGGTGTTCTACGCCGCGCTGATCCAGAAAGAGGTCTCGCCGCTGAAGGCGCGGCTGGGCACCATCGCGCCGCGCAGCGGCGCCGAGCCGGCCGAGGACGACTTGCCGGAATGAAGCTCGGCAAGGTGCTGGTCCTTGGAGGATCAGGCTTTGTCGGCCGGCATCTGGTTGCGGAGCTCGCGCGGCGCGGCATCCGCGTCACCGTCCCCTCGCGGCACCGCGAGCGCGCCAAGCACCTGATCCTGCTTCCCACGGTCGACGTCGTCGAAGCCGACATCAACGCGCGCGGCGTTCTCGAGGGTCTCGCGCGCGGGCAGGACGCGCTCATCAACCTGGTCGGCATCCTGCATGGCGATTTCGCCCGCGCGCATGTCGAGCTGCCGCTGGCGGCGGTCTCCGCCTGCCGCGCCGCCGGCGTGAAGCGACTGCTGCACATGAGCGCGCTTGGCGCAGCGCCCGATGCGCCCTCCGAGTATCAGCGCTCGAAGGCGAAGGGCGAGCAGGCGGTACTCGACGCCGAAGACCTGCAGGTCACCGTGTTCCGCCCGTCGGTGGTGTTCGGACCCGAGGACAAGTTTCTCAACCGCTTCGCCACGATGGCGCGCTTCCTGCCCGTGCTGGCGGTGCCTTGCCCGAAGGCGCGCTTCCAGCCGGTGTATGTCGGCGATGTGGCGCGTGCCATGGCCGCCTCGCTCGCCGACGCCGAATCGCACGGCAAGCGCTACGAGCTCGGCGGGCCGCGCGAGTACACCCTCAAGGAACTCGTGGAGCTGATCTGCGCGTTCACGCACCGGAGCCGCCTGGTGATCGGTTTGCCGGACAAGCAGTCCTACCTGCAGGCGTGGCTGCTCGAGATGCTCCCCGGCGAGCTGATGACGCGCGACAATTACCGCTCGATGCAGGTGCCGAATACCACCAACGCCGAATTTCCCTTCGGCATCGAGCGCCAGGCGCTGGAAGCCGTGGCTCCCGCCTATCTCGCCCCTTCGGGTCCCCGGGAGCGCTACCCGCAATTGCGCTGGCGCGCGCGGCGGTAGATGCATCCGCTGCTCGCGGCACCGCTGCGGGTCGTCAACATCGGCCTCGCGGGCTTCGGCCGCGACCTCGCAGCGAACGGCGTGCCGGTCGTCCACGTCGACTGGCGGCCACCTTCCAAATTCCACGATCTGCTCGCCACGCTGGAGCAGCGGACCGCGCAAATCGACGAGGCAAACGCCGAGGCGCTGCGCCGCATCCTCGCGGCTGATCCGGTGCTCGTCGGCGTGCGCCGCGCCGGCGAGCTGATCGCCGAGCTCGACGCCGAGCCGCTCGTCCTGCATGCCGGTCCGCCGCTCGCCTGGGAGCGCATGTGCGGGCCGCTGCGCGGCGCGGTATGCGGCGCGATCGTGTTCGAGGGCTGGGCGCCGGACCTCGCCGCCGCCGAACGGCTCGCCGAGCGCGGCGGCGTACGCTTCGCGCCCAATCACCACTTCGGCGCCGTCGGCCCGATGACCGGCATCACCACGCGCAGCCAGCCGCTGCTCGTGGTCGAGAACCGCGCCTTCGGCAACCGCGTGCGCTGCACGATCAACGAGGGGCTCGGCAAGGTGATGCGCTTCGGCGGCAACGATGCCGAGGTGCTGGCGCGTCTCGCCTGGCTGCGCGACGAGTTCGGGCCTTTGCTCGGCCGTGCACTCGAATCCAAGCCTGTGCCCCTGAGCCCATTGATCGCGCGCGGGCTCGCCATGGGCGACGAGATGCACCAGCGCAACGTCGCCTGCACCTCGCTGCTGCTGCGCGCGCTCGCCCCGAGCTTGGCTCGCGCGGGAGATCCGGAAAGCGTCGCGCGCGCATTGGAGTTCATCGCCGGCAACGACCAGTTCTTCCTGAATGTCGGCATGGCGATGGGCAAGAGCATGCTCGATCCGGCGCAGGGCATCGCCGGCTCGACGATCGTGACCGCGATGTCCCGCAATGGCACCGACTTCGGCATCCGCGTGTCGGCGCTCGGTGAGCGCTGGTTCACCGCGCCGGTCGAGATGCCGCAGGGCCTGTACTTCCCGGGATTCAGCGCGGCCGACGCCAACCCCGACATCGGCGATTCGGCGATCCTCGAAGCGGTCGGCTTGGGCGCCTTTGCGATGGCCGCGGCGCCGGCGGTCGCCGGCTTCGTCGGCGCGGGCGGCTTCCAGGACGCGCTCGGCTACACGCGCGCGATGGCGGAAATCACCGTCGCGCGCAACCCGAAATGGACCATTCCGGCGCTCGAGTTCGAGGGCACGCCGACCGGGATCGACATCCGCCGCGTGGTGGAAAGCGGCATCGCGCCGGCGATCAATACCGGCATCGCGCACCAGCGCGCCGGCGTCGGCCAGGTGGGCGCCGGCATCGCGCGCGCGCCGCTGGCCTGTTTCGAGCAGGCGCTCGCCGCATTCGCCGAGCATGGTCGCTAACCGCGTCGAGCGCGGGCGCTATCTCGATTCGGTGGCGCTGATGCGCATTTCGCGCCGCGTCGGCGCGCTGGGCGGCGTCGAGGCTGCGGCGCTGATGATCGGCACGCCCTCCAACAAGGCGTTGCTGCGCGAGGCAGGGCTGCTTTCCGCCGACGGCGAGCGCGCCGAGCCCAACGATCTCGTCATTGCCGTGCGCGCCGCCGATGCCGATGCGGCGCTGAAGGCGGCGCTCGAGATGCTCGCCGAGAAACCCGTACCAAGCACGGAGCGCCGCGCCGGCAGCCTGCGCCGCGCGCTGGAGCTTGAGCCGCAGGCCAACCTCGCGCTCATCTCGGTGCCCGGCGAGTTCGCGGCGGCGCAAGCGCGCAAGGCGCTGGAGCGCGGGCTCAACGCCATGGTGTTTTCCGACAACGTGCCGATCGAGGAAGAGGTCGCGCTCAAGCGCTACGCAAAGGAGCGCGGGCTCCTGCTGATGGGCCCCGACTGCGGCACGGCGCTGATCGGCGGCGCGCCGCTCGCCTTCGCCAATGCCGTGCCGCGCGGCGATATCGGCATCGTCTCGGCTTCGGGCACCGGCCTGCAGGAAGTCTCGTCGCTGATCGCCCGCATGGGCGGCGGCGTGTCGCACGGCATCGGCGTCGGCGGCCGCGATCTCGACGAGCGCGTCGGCGCGCTGGGCATGCTCGCGGCGCTCGACATGCTCGATGCCGATCCCGCCACGCGCACGCTGGTGCTGATCTCGAAGCCGCCCGCGCCGCGCGTGGCGCAGTCGGTGCTGGAGCACGTGCGCCGGTCGAAGAAACGCGCGGTGGTTTGCTTCCTCGGCTCCGAGCAGCCGGGCCTCGCGCGCACGCTCACCGAGGCCGCCGAGCAGGCGATGCAAAAGACCCTTGCCGCGCCGCCGCTGCCTGCCGGCAAAGCGCACAAAGGCGCAGTGCGCGGCCTTTATTGCGGCGGCACGCTCGCCGCCGAGGCCGCGCTCG
>VBCP01000108.1 GCA_005888925.1 Betaproteobacteria bacterium
TGTTCCCGCGCGCGCTGCGGCTCGCGCTCGATTTCATCGGCATTGCGCTCCTGCTCGCCTTCTTCGGCCTGATCGCGCGGCACGGCTGGATCGTGGTGCAGCAGTCCTGGACATCCGGGTCGCGCAGCCAGTCCGCGCTCAGCACGCCGATCGTGATCCCGCAGATGATCTGGTTCGTCGGCCTGGTGCTTTTTTTCCTCATCGGGCTCGCGCTGCTCGCGCAGGCGGTCATGCTGATCGCGCGCGGCGATGCCGCCGCCGCGGCGCACGCGATCAGCACGCGTTCGGCGGCCGAGGAAGTGGAGGACGAAATCCGCGAGCTCAAGGGCAGCTAGATGCTCTGGAGCGCGCTCGTCCTCCTCATTGGGCTGCTCGCGCTGGCGGTGCCCGTGGCCGCAGGTCTGGGCATCCTCGGTATCGTGCTCTCGACGCTCTACTCCAAGCTGCCGCTCACGCTGGCGATCGGCGAGGTGGCCTGGGCGACCTCGAACAACTTCCTGCTGGTGGCGATCCCGTTCTTCGTGCTGCTCGGCGAGATCCTGCTGCGCTCGGGCATCGCCGAGCGCATGTACAACGCGCTCGTGCTGTGGGTGCCGTGGCTGCCCGGCGGGTTGATGCATTCGAATATCGCCGCCTGCGCCATGTTCGCCGCCACCTCCGGCTCGAGCGTCGCCACCGCCGCGACCATCGGCACCGTGGCGATGGGCGAGATCAAAAAGCACGGCTACTCCGAGCGGCTGTTCCTGGGCACCATCGCCGCCGGCGGCACGCTCGGCATCCTGATTCCGCCGTCGATCAACATGATCGTCTACGGCGTGCTCACCGACTCCTCGATCCCCAGGCTTTATCTCGCCGGCATCATTCCGGGCCTGGTGCTCGCGAGCCTCTTCAGCCTGACGGTGCTGATCGCCTGCCTGCTGCGCCCCTCGCTCGGCGGCCGGCGTACCCACGTCGAGTGGCGGGCACGGATCCGCGCGCTGCCCGACCTGATCCCGCCGCTCATCATCTTCCTCGCCGTGATCGGCTCGATTTACGCTGGCCTCGCCACGGCGACCGAGTCCGCGGCGCTCGGCGTGATCGCCGCGCTCGGCGTCGCCGCATGGCACCGCAGCTTGAGCGTGCGCATGCTGCTCCACGCTTTCGAAGGAACGATGCGCACCACGGCAATGATCATGGCGATCCTGATCGCCGCCTACTTCCTCAACTTCGTGATCAGCTCGATCGGCCTCACCGCGCAGGTAAACCGCATGATCACGAGCCTCGGCCTCACTTCGACCGAGTTGCTCATCGGCGTGATCATCTTCTACCTGGTGCTCGGCTGCTTCATGGAGACGCTCTCGATGATGGTCGCCACCGTGCCGATCATCGCGCCGGTCATGTTCAAGGCGGGCTACGACCCGATCTGGTTCGGCATCCTGATCATCATCCTGATGGAGACGGCGATGATCACGCCGCCGGTGGGCATCAACCTCTACGTGGTGCAGGGCCTGCGCAAGCGCGGCCGGATCGACGACGTGATCATCGGCGCCGCGCCCTTCGTGCTGGCGATGCTCGCGATGATCGCCATCCTCTCGTACTGGCCGCAGCTCGCGCTGTGGCTGCCGCGCGTCGCGGCGGATTGAGCCGGTCCCGGCTTACGGCCGGAGCAGGACCTCTGGAGACTTCACGGCCGCGCTGAGTTTGCCGCGCGTCGCGAAGGCCCGCGCCGCGCGCTCGCGACCGAGCGCGATCATCTCCGCGGCGCGCCAGAACTCGTGAAAGCCGCAGGCATTGCGCGGTATTCCGATGGTGACGTCCGGTGAGCAGGCGGCGGCCTTGAGGCGCGTGATCGTGTTCTGCATCGTGTCCATGGACGCGAATGCGACGTCGAGAATGCCCTGGCGGTAGAGCGTGCCCCCGGGCGGCGGCACGCTCGCCGCCACAGACAAAGCGGCTTCGCTGCGCGCGCTCAGATCGACGGCCACGGTGACATCGGTCGCGTCTTCGAGCGTGGCGTCGACGGGAATCGGATTGACCAGGCTGCCGTCGAACAGCCGCCGCCCGCGGTGCTCGAACGGCGTGAAGATCAGAGGCACCGCGATCGAAGCGCGGATCGCGTCGAACAGCCTGCCATCGCGCAGCCACACCTCTTTGCCGGACTCGAGATCGGTGGCCACCGCGGTGTACGACAACGGCAGCTCCTCGATGGCGCAATCGCCGATCAGCTTGCGCAGCACGGCGATCAGGCGGTCGCCCTTGAAGAGCCCTGCGCGGCCGAACGAGGGGTCGAGCAGGCGCAGCACGTCCAAGCGCTCGAGCGTACGCACCCAATCGGCGTAGACCTTGAGCTTGCCGGCGGCATAGATGCCGCCGACCAGAGCGCCCATCGAGGAGCCGGCGATCGAGCGAATGCCGTAGCCGTTCTCGATGAGCCACTGAATGACGCCGATATGCGCCAGGCCGCGGGCACCGCCGCTGCCAAGAACCAGCGATACTGTTGTGGTATGCCCGGCCACGGGGTCTCCCGGCGGACAACTTATGCCGCGCATCCTACTGCAATGCACCCGCGCCAGTCTTGCTACACGAGCGCGATAAAGATATTGCCGCCGGCATCGAGCTCGGCTTTTGCGCCGGGCGGGATGACGCAGGTGGCGT
>VBCP01000561.1 GCA_005888925.1 Betaproteobacteria bacterium
CAACGTGAACTACCACGTCGAGCATCATCTCTACGCCTCGGTGCCGCAGTACCACCTGCCGCGGCTGCACGCCGAGATGAAGCGCCAGGGCGTGCTGGAGGGCGCGGAAGTGATTCCCTTCAGTGCCACGCTCGGCAAGATTTTCGCCGAGCGCGCCGCTACTTAGGTTTAATCTTCAGCCGCATCGGCTTCATCGGCGAGCCGACGAAGCCCACTCGGCGGTACATCGCCTGCGCGCGCTCGTTCTGCATGTCTGTGAGGAGCGTGATGCGCAGCACGCCGTCGGCGCGCGCCTGGGCCACCACGTGCTTGAGGAGCGCCTCGCCGATGCCGCGCTTGCGCTCGTCGGGGTGCACCACCAGGTCCTCGAACCAGGCGGCCTTGCCGCCCTCGGCGGTGCTGACCGTGTAGAGCAGGCTCGCCATCGCCACCACGCGCTTGCCCTCGCGCGCCACGAACAGCCTGCCGATCGTCGGATTCGCGAGGATCGCCTCGAGCGCGCGCTTCTGCTTGCCGGGGTCGGGCTGGAACTCCGCTTCGTCGGTGAAGAGCACGCCGAGCAGCTCGACCATCTGCGGCAGCTCTTTCACCGTCGCCGTGCCGTACTCGAGTTCCATCCCTGGCTCCCTAGACGTTGAAGCGGAAGTGGATCACGTCGCCGTCGCGCACCACGTAGTCCTTGCCCTCGAGGCGCAGCTTGCCCGCCTCCTTGGCGCCCTGCTCACCGCCGTGCGCGACGAAATCATCGTACGCCGCCACCTCGGCGCGAATGAAGCCGCGCTCGAAATCGGTGTGGATGGCGCCGGCGGCCTGCGGCGCGGTGGCGCCGGCCGGGATGGTCCAGGCGCGGACCTCTTTCGGCCCCGCGGTGAAGTACGTTTGCAAGCCCAGGGCGCCATAAGCGGCGCGGATCACGCGGTTCAGGCCGGGCTCGTCCATCCCCAGGTCCTCGAGGAACAGCTTCTTGTCCTCGTCCGGCATGTCGGCGATCTGCGCCTCGATCGACGCCGAGATCGGCACCACCGGCGCGCCCTCCTTCGCCGCGTACGCCTTCACCGCTTCCAGCAGGCCGGCCGAGCCATCCTCGCCGACGTTGGCGACGTACATCGTCGGCTTCATCGTGAGCAGGAAGAAAGGCGCCAGCACCGCGCGCTCTTCTTTCGAGAGCTCGGCGCTGCGCGCCGGACCCCCGGCATCAAGAATTTTCTGTACCTTCTTTAAAGCCGAAACCAAGCGTTGTGCGTCCTTGTCGCCGCCGCTCTGCGCCACCTTCTCGTATTTGGCGAGCTGGCGCTCGACCGAGTCGAGATCGGCGAGCGCGAGCTCGGTATTGATCGTCTCGATGTCCGACACGGGGTTCACCTTGCCCGCGACGTGCACGACGTTGGGATCCTCGAAGCAGCGCACGACGTGCGCGATCGCGTCGCTCTCGCGAATGTTGGCGAGGAACTTGTTGCCCAGGCCTTCGCCCTTGGACGCGCCCGCCACCAGGCCGGCGATGTCGACGAACTCGACCACCGCGGGCACCAGCTTCTGCGGCTGCGCGATCTCGGCGATCACGTCGAGGCGCAGGTCGGGCACTTCGACGATGCCGACGTTGGGCTCGATGGTGCAGAAGGGATAGTTCTCCGCGGCGATGCCCGCCTTGGTGAGCGCATTGAAAAGCGTCGACTTGCCGACGTTCGGCAGGCCGACGATGCCGCACTTCAAGCTCATTTTTTGCGGCCGAGAAGGCCGCTGAAGAGTCCCTTCTTCTCCGGCTCGGGCTTCTTTTCGGCAGGCTTCGCCGCGGGCTCGGGCGCCGCTTTCTTCTCCGGCTCCTTCTTCTCAGCGGGCGGCTTCTCTTCGGTGTGGAGCTTGTTCATCGCGCCCTGCATGTCTCCCGCCAGCATCTGCGGCAGCACCGCAAGGCATTTCTCAATCGCGCCGTCGATGGCCGCCTTCTCCTCGGCGGGCGGCTTCTCGAGCACGTAGTCGGCGCCTTCGCGTCCAGGCGGCGGCTTGCCGACGCCCAGGCGCAGGCGCCAGTACTCGTGCGTCGCGAGGCGCTGCGAGATGTCCTTCAGGCCGTTGTGGCCGGCGATGCCGCCGCCCTGCTTCACGCGCGCGACGCCCGGCGGGAAGTCGAGCTCGTCGTGCACCACGAGGATCTCATCGGGCTTGATCTTGAAAAACCCGGCGAGCATCTGCACCGGCCGGCCGCTCGCGTTCATGAAGCTTTGCGGCAGCAGGAGCCAGGCACTGGTCGCATCGTGGCGGCCGACGAGCGCCTGGAATTTGCCGTCCTTGCGCAGCACTACGCCGCTCGCCTTGGCGAAGCGCTCGACCAGCCAGAAGCCGGCGTTGTGCCGCGTGCGCTCGTACTCCTTGCCCGGGTTGCCCAGGCCGACAACGAGGCGGATGGCCACGCCTTATTTCTTCTCTTTTTTCTCGCCCTTGTCCGCGGCGGCGGGCTTCTCCGCACCTTTGGCGGCGGGCGCCTTGTCGCCGCCCTTGGCGGCAGCACCCTCTTCGGCGCCTTCGCCTTCCTTCGGCGGGGCAGCCTGCTCGGTGGTCGGAATCTCGGACGGTGCGACGGCAGGCGCGGCTTCCTCTTCCTCGGTGATCAGCGCCGGCACGACGACCGTGGCGACCACCGGGTTCTCGTTCTTGTGCATCGCCAGCTCCACGCCCTTCGGCAGCGCGAGCTCGCGCACGTGCAGCGAGTGGCCCACCGAGACGTTGCCGAGATCGACCTCGACGTATTCGGGCAGGTCGTCGGGGAAGCAGACGATGTCGAGCTCGTTCAGGACGTGGTTCACCACGCCGCCCTGCTCCTTCACGCCCGGCGACTTCTCGGCGTTGACGAAGTGCAGCGGCGCCTTCATGCGGATCTTCTTGTCCTTCGAGACCCGCTGGAAGTCGATGTGCTGCACCTGCGGCTTGAAGGGATGCATGTTCAGCGAGCGCAGCAGCACCTGCTCCTTCGCGCCCGCCAGGTCGAGCGTCAGGATCGACGCATGGAACTTCTCGTTCCGCAGGTTGAGGTAGAGGGCCTGATGATCGAGCTCGATCGTGATCGGACCCTTGTCGCCGCCGTAGACGATGCCCGGCACCTTGCCCAGGCGGCGCAGACGGCGGCTCGCACCCGTTCCCTGCGCTTCGCGCTTGCGCGCGCTGATTTCGATTGCCATTTTCGCGTTTACTCCAGTTGAGCCGCACCCGCGACCAGGCGCCGGCTGGTTAAGAAACAGTTCCTATTCGATAAAGAGAGAACTGACCGATTCCTCGGTGTAGATGCGCAGGATCGTCTCGGCGAGCAGGCCCGCGACCGAGAGGCTGCGGATCTTCTTGCAGGCGCGCGCGTCCTCGCGCAGCGGGATGGTGTCGGTGACCACCAGCTCGTCCAGATCGGATTTCGCGATGCGCTCGACCGCGGGACCCGACAGCACGGCGTGCGTACAGTAGGCGACCACCTTGGTCGCGCCTTCTTCCTTCAGCACCTGCGCGGCCTTCACCAGCGTGCCGGCGGTGTCGACCATGTCGTCCATGATGACGCAGGTGCGGTCCTTCACCTCGCCGATCACGTTCATCACTTCGCTGACGTTCGCCTTCGGTCGGCGCTTGTCGATGATCGCCAGGTCCGATTCGAGCCTCTTGGCGAGCGCGCGGGCACGCACCACGCCGCCCACGTCCGGCGACACGACGATCAGGTTTTCGTAGCGCTGCTTCCACACGTCGCCCAGCAACACGGGCGCGGCGTAAATATTGTCGACCGGGACGTCGAAGAAGCCCTGGATCTGGTCGGCGTGCAGGTCCATGGTCAGCAGGCGCGCCACGCCCACCGAGGTGAGCATGTTCGCCACCACCTTGGCGCTGATCGCGACGCGCGCCGAGCGCGGCCGGCGGTCCTGGCGCGCGTAGCCGAAGTACGGGATCGCCGCGGTGACGCGCGCCGCCGAGGAGCGCTTCAGCGCGTCGATCATCACCAGGAGCTCCATCAGGTTGTCGTTGGTCGGCGCGCAGGTCGACTGCAGCACGAACACATCCTTGCCGCGCACGTTCTCCAGGAGCTCCACCATCACCTCGCCGTCGGAGAACTTGCCGACGATGGCGCGGCCGAGCGACAGGTTCAGGTGCTTGGCCACCTCCTGGGCGAGCCGTGCGTTCGCGTTGCCGGTGAACACCATCAGGCGCTCGAGCGCTGCGCTGTTCATCGCCGCATTTATACCGGTGTTCATGGAGGTCATAGGGATTGGCTGGGGAGGAAGGATTCGAACCCTCGTATGCCGGAATC